>NZ_RZRR01001001.1:0-1866 GCF_003998555.1 Mesorhizobium sp. M7A.F.Ca.CA.002.09.1.1
TATGCAGGCCGAGCGCCTCGCCGGTGACCGCGCCAAGCCCGGTGACGACGTTGAGCACACCGGCGGGCAAGCCGGCCTCGCTTGCCAGTTCGGCCAGCCGCAGCAGCGTCAGCGAGGCGATCTCCGGCGGCTTGACCACCACGCAATTGCCGGCGGCAAGTGCAGGCGCGATCTTCCAGGCACCGATCATCAGCGGGAAATTCCACGGCACGATGACGCCGACGACGCCGAGCGGCTCCTTGTGGATCAGTCCGAGCACATTCTCGGCCGTCGGCGCTATCTCGCCATAGACCTTGTCGATGGCCTCGGCATAGTAGCGGATGGTGCCTGCCGCCGACAGCGGTTCTGCCTTGTAGGCCATGCCGATCTCGGTGCCGTTGTCGCGCACACCGAGCACGGCGAGCTCATCGGCGTGTTTCTCGACCAGCTCGGCGAATTTCGTCAGCACCTTCTTGCGAAAGGCGGGTGTGGCGCGCGACCACGAGCCCTTCTCGAACGCCTTGCGCGCCGACTTCACGGCGCGGTCGATATCGGCGGCGTTGCCGTCGGCGATGCTGGCGAAAGGTCGGCCGTCGATCGGCGACGTCACCGGCAGGCTTGCGCCGCTTGTTGCCTCGACCTGCACGCCATCGATGAACAGGCCCTGCGCGCCGATCTCCGTCTTGCGCAGCGTTTCGATGGCATTCTGACTGATCATTGGTGACGGACTCCAAGGGAAACATGCAATGTGGTTGGCGCGCGGAATTCCCAGCCGCGAAACACCGGTTCCCTGCTCGGCACAAGGCTGAGATCGGGGAAGCGTTGGAGCAACAGCCGCACCGCAAGGCACATCTGCTCGCGTGCGAAGAACCGGCCCGAACAGAAATGATGGCCGAAGCCGAAGGCGGCATGGTTGCCTTCGTTGCGGTTGATGTCGAAGCGGTCGGGATCGGCAAAGCGGCTCTCGTCGCGGCTTGCCGAAGCGACGAGGGCGGCGACGGCAGCGCCGGCCGGGATCGTCACGCCGCCAATCTCGACTGCCCGCGTCGTCTGCCGCGTCTGCGTACCGATCGGCGCCACCCAGCGCAGGCCCTCGTCGACCGCCCTCGGCACGAAAGTCTCGGGATCGGCGAGCACCTGCCGCAATTGCTCGGGATGGGCCAGCAGGCCGGCGAGGATCGAGCCGGCGCCATGTCCGGGCTCCTGCATGCCGCCAAGCAGAATGACCTTGATGCTGGGCATCAGAAAGTCGATCGGCCGCGTCGTGCCCTCCGGCATGACGTCATGCAGCATATGCGACAGCGCCGAGTCATCTGGCTGGCGCGCAAGTCTTTCCAGCGTCGGCAGGATGGCGTCGCCGACCTCGGCACTGATTGCGTCGGCGATCTCCTGCCGTTTCGGATCGTTCTCGAAATTGATGGCGCCCTGGGCAAGGCCGTAGAACCAGCGGCGCAGCGTCGGCATATCGATGCCGGCAAGGCCGAGCGAGCGCGCCAGGCTGAGCGTCGACACCGGCTCGAAATAATCGGTCATCAGCTCGGCGGAGCCCTGGTTGACGATCCGGTCCAGAAAAGGTTCGGCAATCGACCGCACGAGGTCGCCGGCATAGGCGGCGACGGTGCGCGGCCGGTATTTCGGGTCGACGCCTTGGCGCAGTTGCTTGTGCGTCTCGCCATCGGTGGTCAGGATGGTCGGCTTGCCGAAGGAACGCTCAACTGGTGACGAGCCGACGACGGCGGAGAAGATCTCGGGCGACTTGGCGACGCTCTCGACATCCTTCCAGCGGGTGACGAACCAAAGATTGACCGCCGGCACGAAAGCGACCGGCGCACTGCGCCTGAGCTCTGCATAGATCGGGTAGGGATCGGCTTCCAATGCCTCGACGGT
>NZ_RZRR01001002.1:0-1864 GCF_003998555.1 Mesorhizobium sp. M7A.F.Ca.CA.002.09.1.1
CCCTCGACCGGCGCGCGCACCACGGCCTGCACCTCATTGCCGACCATCATTCGCGCCAGCGAAGAGGCTGTTTCCTCACGCGGATTGCAATGGCCGACCACCTTGCCGTGGCGCAGCACGGTGGCGCGGTCGCAGATGCGTTTGACCTCTTCGAGCCGGTGCGAGATGTAGAGGATGGATTTGCCTTCCGAGCGCAGGCGCTCCAGCGTCTCGAACAGCTTGTCGGCTTCCTGCGGCGTCAACACCGAGGTCGGTTCGTCCAGGATGATGAGCTGCGGCGTCTGCAGCAGGCAGCGGATGATTTCGATGCGCTGGCGCTCGCCCACCGACAGGTCGCCGACCAGCGATTCAGGATCGAGCGGCAGGCCATAGCTGAAGGAAAGCGCCCTCGCCTTCGCAGCGATGCTGCTGATCGGCGAGCCGTCGTCCAGCGACAGCGCGATGTTTTCGGCCGCGGTCAGCGCCTCGAACAGCGAAAAATGCTGGAACACCATGCCGATGCCGAGCTTTTTCGCGACGCCCGGGCTGGAAATCCTGACGGCCTGACCGTTCCAGAAGATCTCGCCGGCATTGGGCTCCAGCGAGCCGAAAAGCATCTTGACCAGCGTCGACTTGCCGGCGCCGTTTTCGCCGAGCAAGGCGTGGATCTCACCCCTGGCGATGTCGAGATCGATATGATCGCACGCCGTCAGCGTGCCGAATATCTTGGTGAGGCCACGCACCTCAAGCAGGTTCGTGCCGTCCTGATTTGCACTCACAGTGCCTCCCATCTGGTTAGCCAGACATGTTCTGTGTTCCCGCAGGCATGGTAGGCGCGGCCGGCTCTCATCGGAAAGCGGCACACGTCTTGAAAGAGCTTCAAGAATTTCAGCGGAAATTCAAGGGATAGCAAGGCAGAACGAACTAAGGGATGAGAATGGTCGTCCCTGTGGTCCTGCGGCCCTCGAGGTCGGAATGCGCCTTGCCGGCGTCCTTCAGCGCGTAGCGCTGGTTGATCCGGATCTCGACCGCGCCGCTGAGCACGACCTCGAACAGGGCGGCAGCAGAAGCGTCGAGGTCCTCGCGTTTTGCGTTGTAGACGAACAGTGTCGGCCTTGTTGCGAACAACGAGCCCTTCTGTGCCAGCAACGACATGCTGAACGGCGGTATAGGTCCCGAGGACTGGCCAAAGCTGACGAACATGCCGAGCGGCCGCAGGCAGTCGAGCGAAGCCGGAAACGTGTCGTTGCCGACCGAATCGTAGACGACATCGCATTTCTTGCCGCCGGTGATGGCGGCGACGCCGGCGACGAAATCCTGTTCCTTGTAGTTGATGACGTGATCGAAACCATGCGCCCTGGCGAGCTCGATCTTGTCGGACGAGCTGGCGGTGCCGATGACGGTGGCGCCGAGATGTTTTGCCCATTGGCCGAGGATCAGGCCGACGCCGCCTGCAGCGGCATGGAACAGGATCGTGTCGCCGGCCTTCACCTTGAACGTCCGGCGCAGCAGATATTCCGCGGTCATGCCCTTCAGCATCATCGCTGCGGCCTGTTCGTCGCTGATGCCATCCGGAACCTTGACGACGCGGCTGGCATCGATGACGCGTTCTTGCGCGTAAGCCCCCGTCGTCACGGCATAGGCGATGCGATCGCCCGGATTCAGCCAGTCGACGCCATGGCCGACCTCCAGCACCACGCCGGCGGCTTCGCTGCCTGGCACGAGCGGGAAGCCGCCGGGTGGCGGATAGAGACCGGAGCGATGGTAGACATCGATGAAATTGAGGCCGATCGCGGTGTGCCGGACCAGGATCTGCCCGGATCCCGGCTGGCCGGGATCAGCGTCCTCATAGGTCAGAACTTCCGGGCCGCCATTGGCATGAATG
>NZ_RZRR01001003.1:0-1863 GCF_003998555.1 Mesorhizobium sp. M7A.F.Ca.CA.002.09.1.1
CTGGTGCGCGCAGCGCTCGCCGCCGACAAGAAGCTCATCACCGCCGTCTCGGTCTTCGATATTTTCGAAGGCGCTTCGCTGGGCGAGGGCAAAAAATCGATTGCCATCGAAGTGTCGATCCAGCCGGTCGAAAAGACGCTCACCGACGAGGATTTCGAGGCACTGGCCAAGCGCATCATCGAGAATGTCGGCAAGCAGACCGGGGGCGTTCTGCGGGGCTAAAAAACTTGCGAGCAGATGGCGAATCGCCCTCCAAAGGGCGATGGACCATCTGCGGTATTCCGGCCTTCCCCTTGAAGAACAGCGCGCGGCGTTTCTCGCCATCGTGTCTGCCGACCCGCTGTTATGCGACGCGGTGGCGCGGGCTCGCACGCTCGACCTGCCGGACTGGCTGGTGGTATCCGGCGCTCTCTACAACAGCATCTGGAACCACCTGACCGGCAAACCGTCGGGCTACGGCATCAGGGATGTTGATCTTTTCTACTTCGATGACAGCGACCTGTCCTATGAGGCCGAGGACGCGGTGATCCGCCGGGCGGAGAAGCATTTCGAGGGGCTGGCGTTGCCGGTCGAGGTGCGCAACCAGGCGCGGGTGCATCTGTGGTATCCGCAGAAGTTCGGACGGCCGTGCCCGCGCTATTCGAGCGCCAGCGAATCCGTCAGCCATTTTGCCTCGAAGACGCACGCCGTCGGGGTTCGATACGACGCTGACGGGCAGCTCGAGATCGTGGCACCGTTTGGTCTTGACGACATTTTCTCGTTTCGCATCACGCCGAACCGGGTGATGGACAATCAGCGCACGCATGAGGCGAAGGGTAAGCGTGCAAGGGAGAACTGGCCGGAGATTAGTGTCGAGCCTTGGTAAAAATGTCGGCAGGGCAGAGGGGGGCGCTTCACGTCAGCGTCCCCATCTTCTGCACCGCGCTGCGTACGAAAAAGGGGCGCGCGGCGCCCCTTCCGATTACTCACCAGTTTTCAACCATTCACCAGCGTCAGCTCCTTCTCCGCATAGCGCCTACCGACCACCTTGTCGGGCGACAGCGCGTCACCAATCGCCTGCACCTCGACCGCGCTCAGCGCGATCCCGGCAGCCGCCGCATTCTGCTCCAGATGGCGTATCCTTCTTGCGCCGGGGATCGGCACGATGAAATCGCCCTGGTGCAGCACCCAGGCCAGCGCCAGTTGGGCCGAAGTTACCCCCTTTTCAGCTGCCAGCTTTTCCAGCGTCGCGATGACAGCGGCGTTGGCGGCCATGGCATCGGCCTGGAAGCGCGGCAGGCCGCGGCGCCAGTCGTCATCGCTCAAGGCCTCTGGCTTGGCGATCGTGCCGGTCAGCAAGCCCCGGCCGAGCGGGCTGTAGGGAACAAAACCGATGCCGAGCTCGCGGCAGACGGCGAACACCTCGTCTTCCGGGTCGCGGCTCCACAGCGAATATTCGCTCTGCACGGCGGCAATTGGATGCACGGCATGGGCCCGGCGGATGGTCGCCGCACTCGCCTCCGACAGGCCGAGCGCGCGCACCTTGCCCTCGCGCACCAGCTCGGCCATGGCACCGACCGTGTCCTCGATCGGCACGTTGGGGTCGACACGGTGCTGGTAGTAGAGGTCGATCACATCCGTGCCGAGCCGCTTCAGCGACGCCTCGGCGACCGCCTTGACGTGCTCGGGGCGGCTGTCGACGCCGGCCATGCGGTCGAGGCCTGTACCTTCCTCCAAAATCCTGAAGCCGAATTTTGTCGCGATCGTCACCTTGTCACGCGCGGACTTCAGCGCTTTGCCGAGCAGGATCTCGTTCTCGAACGGGCCATAGACCTCCGCCGTGTCGAAGAAATTGACGCCGATATCGATGGCGCGGTGCAGCGT
>NZ_RZRR01001004.1:0-1856 GCF_003998555.1 Mesorhizobium sp. M7A.F.Ca.CA.002.09.1.1
GCCGTTTCACGATGCCCCATATCGCGCATCTCCAGCGCTTTTTCGCATTTGGCCATGTAGTCGCGTGTCATCGGCAGCGTATCGTTCTTCTTGGCGATCTGGATCTGGAAGATCACCAGATCCTGCCAGCGGAATGCGGCTTCCGAGGCCGCCAGATAGAATTCCCACATGCGGCAGAAGCGCTCGTCATAGATCGCCTTGGCCTTGTCGCGATTGGCGGCGAAGCGCTCGCCCCAGTGCTTCAGCGTGTCGGCATAGTGGAGCCGCAGGATCTCGACGTCGGTGACGACCAGGCCCGACTTCTCGATCGCAGGCATCACTTCCGACAGCGACGGGATGTAGCCGCCCGGGAAGATGTATTTGCGGATGAAGGCGCTGGTCGCCCACGGCACGCCGGAACGGCCGATCGTGTGCAACAGCATGACGCCATCCGGCTTGAGCAGCGTCGCGCTCTTGTCGAAGAAGGTGCGATAGTGGTTGACGCCGACATGCTCGAACATACCGACCGAGACGATGCGATCGAAACGCTCATTGAGTTCGCGGTAGTCCTTCAGCTCGAAATGCACGCGGCTTTCCAGCCCTTGCGCATGCGCCCGGTCGGTGGCGACGCCATGCTGCTCGGTCGACAGCGTGACGCCTTGCACGTCGACGTCGAACGCCTTGGCGAGATAGAGGCCAAGCCCGCCCCAGCCGGAGCCGATGTCGAGCACCGTCTGGCCGGCCTTCAGCCGGAGCTTGGCGGCGATGTGGCGTTTCTTGGCGCCCTGCGCCTCGTCGAGCGTCATGTCCGGCTGCTCGAAATAGGCGCAGGAATATTGCATGTCCTCGTCGAGGAAGAGCCGGTAGAGATCGCCCGACAGATCGTAGTGGCGCTGCACGTTGCGCCGCGAGCGCGAGGCGGTGTTGATCTGCTGCAGCCGGCGGAAGGCGTGGCGCAGGCCTTCGATGGCCTTCGACCAGGTGGCGTCGATGCCGCCGCTGCCCATGTTCTGGAAGGCGATGCGCATCACGCCCAGCACGCCGCCCTCGAGAATGTCGAGTTCGCCGTCCATGTAGGCTTCAGGCACCGCCAGCATCGGATCGAAGGTGATGGCGCGCTCGGCATGCGCGGTCTTGATGTGCATGTGCACCGGTTCGCCGCTGCCGTCGCCGAAAACCACCGCCGTGCCCTTGGGGCCGGTTACCCTAAGATTGCCGGTGCGCACCAAGCGGTCGAGAACGCGCTTTAACAGAATATTCATGACCAAATGTCCCCTCTCGGCCAGACAGGCTGCCTTGGCGCGTGACCGCGAAAATCGGGATCGATTTCGCCGGAGATCTTGCGCCGAACCAAAGTTGCACAGCGTGCTTTGCGCGGCCAAAGGACGCGCGACGCCATAGTCTGCAACAATATATAGGGGTTCGAAAAGTTCCATTTGGCACAAAAATGCCCGGGCGCGAGGCCCGGGCATTGGTCCAGCATGGCTGGATGACGGCAAAGTGATCGGAGCTTGGCGTCAAGTCGTGATCAGCCCCATGGCTCCAATCGCTTGCGACGTGTGATCAGGCGTTGTCTTCGTCGCCCTCGAACTCGGTGTTCGGATCGAAGAAGTTCTCCGGCCGGGCGTTGTCGTTGATGTCGTCGCCATAGATGGCTTCGGCGGTGGTCAGCGTCTCGCCCTTGGCCTGGCGCTCGGCTTCGTCGGCCGTGCGGGCGATGTTGAGCGTGACGGTGACCTCGACTTCCGGATGCAGCGCGATCGCCACATTGGTGACACCGATGGTCTTGATCGGCTGGTTGAGCAGGATCTGGTTGCGGTTGATCGAAAAACCTTCCGCCGTCAGCAGATCGGCGATGTCGCGGGTCGAAACGGAAC
>NZ_RZRR01001005.1:0-1855 GCF_003998555.1 Mesorhizobium sp. M7A.F.Ca.CA.002.09.1.1
CCCTAATGAGGAACTCTCGCAGCAGCAATTTGCATACCTGACTGAACTCAGGGGACCAGGTGGCCTCTCTGCAGTGATCCCCGAATCAAAGAGCCTGAAGGATGTCTACAGGAGTTTCGCCAACGTGACACGGCAGATGTCGAGTGTGGTCGAGGGCCTTGCTGGACAAGCGAACGCCTTCCGGACCATCTCTCCCCTGCTGACAACGTACTTCCGGGTAGCTGACGGCGTAGTGGCCCTGCAGGAGCGACGTTGATTTGCAATCTCAGTAATCACCAAGGAACGTCATTCCGCTTGACTGAGAGATACACCGCTGCTACCCCTTGAGATACACCAAGGCGGTCGACGCTTTGGGGAAGAAGTCGCATAAGCGATTGCAGTTAAAGGGTTTTCTGGCTTATTTTTTCCCGGTTCGATTTAACGAACTTGTCCGGCCCGGGGAGCCAAATTCTTCAAAGCGTTGAGACGGTCAGGTCGCCCATAGGGGCTGATCTATGGCATGTCTGGAAAACCGCAGGCAGCCGCAGGTTGATCCTCAACTTGACCTGGCGCCGCTATGCAGCGCGCTTCGATCACGGCGATCTCTTCACGGCGATCTCATCAGGATTTCATCTCTTGTCACCGTTCGGGTTGGGTGCCGGTGCCTCTCGCACATCTCGTGGTGGCGGGTCGACATGTTCAAGCTCTGGCGGGGCTTCTTTGTCCCGACGTCGGACAGGTAGCTTCTCCGGTTCGGGCTTCGATGGTGGTTCTTTGATCTTGCTCGGCATAATCGAGTTAACCGCACTGCCGGTCCCTTGTTCCCGCAGCAAGCCGAAAACCTGAATGGGGGAACCGGGAGCGCCAAAGAGCGTTTTCTCGCATGCTCAAGAAGATCGCCCTTGCCGCCGTGCTGGTTCAGGTTGCCGCGGTTTCGGCTCTCATCACTCAGACGGTCCTCTTCGCGTCCACGGCCACACAGGCCGCCAACGCGCAGCCCGGCGACGCAGTCGCTGTCACTGCCGACAAGGAACCGGACAAGGCGGCGCAGCCTGCTGGTGCCGACCAATGCCCAACCCGGCTTGTGACGAGCAAGATTTTCACGAGCAACTCAATTACGGCGCAATGATAGTTCGCCATCGATGCCGGCCATCCGTCGATCCCCCCAATTTAAGTCAGGGCAATGTGCTTGAAAGCGCAATGATTCCTGTTACTTGCGGCATGGGGCGAGTGCGTTTGGGTTGGGCAAGAATTGGTATGATTTCATCGAATATGGAATGCCCGCGCTGTCATGGCAGCGGCAGGGTTTTCGACTGCTCCAAATGGTATGCGTCAAACGGGCACTGCTGCCCGCAGGGAACCCATCGGGGTGGCTGCCCCGGAAAGACGGGGCCTGCACGGAATGCGACGGCCTAGGGACAATGGCGGAGCCTCCGCTGAGGGCCGTGGCATAATCTGCGATAGTGTCGCATGCCGCTGATGGCGACGCGGACGCGCCCGCCAAAAAACCGTACTAACGGCGCGAACAACAACCGCCCGCCAAAGGTGAGCTGGCAGGGCAGCTCACCTTGTAGCGATGCGGAAACGACGACCATGCAGCCGGACCATCCTGATGGCGCCGCCCCTTATCAAGGCTAAGCGATTACCCCACCACGACCTGACCTTGTGCCGTCCATCCAAGGGAATTGGGCAAGCGGGTCCTGCAAGATTTTGACGGATCTTGCGAAGCCGGCGACGGCATCGCGCGCCACTGTCAGCGGAACCTGGCCGTCGTGAGCACGCTGGCAAGCTCGAAAGGCCGTTTCGAAAATCGGACCCCGCCGCTCCCTTGGCCACTCGTCAAAGAAGTCGAACGCATCGTCGAGGCACCCTATTT
>NZ_RZRR01001006.1:0-1853 GCF_003998555.1 Mesorhizobium sp. M7A.F.Ca.CA.002.09.1.1
GCCCCAGGCCATGAAGTCGCCATGGGCAAAGTTCGAGAAGCGCAGGATCGAATAGGTAAGCGTCACGCCGATGGCGCCCAGGCCGATCATCGAACCCGTCAGCAATCCGTCGACGACAAATTGCAAGCTCATGCCCCACCTCCTGTGCCGGACTTGCGGGGGCGCTGGCCGAGATAGAGTTCGGCGACCACCGGATCGTTCCACAGCTCGGAGGCAATGCCCTCGTGCCGGTCTTTGCCTTCGACCAGCACATAGGCGCGGTCGCCGATGGCGAGCGCTGCCTTGGCATTCTGTTCGACGAGCAGGATGGTGACGCCGGACTTGCGGATGTTTGCCAGCATCTCGAACACCATCGAGACGAATTTCGGCGACAGGCCGGCCGACGGCTCGTCTAGCACCAGCACCTTGGGGTGGACGATCAGCGCCCGCGCAACGGCGAGCATCTGCCGTTGTCCGCCCGAGAGGTTGCCGGCGGCGGTGCGGCGCTGGCGGACGAGATCGGGGAAGGCGGCATACATCTCCTCGGTGCGCGCAGGAATCTCGCGCCGCTCAAGGATGCCGCAAGCAACTCTGAGATTGTCCTCGACCGACATCAGTGGGAAGATGTTTTCGGTCTGCGGCACGAAGGCCAGCCCGAGGCGCACCATGGTGTGGGCCGGCGCGGCAGTGATGTCCTTCCCGTCCAGAAATACTGTGCCGCCGGTGATCGGGACGAGGCCGGCGATGGCCTTGATGAAGCTAGACTTGCCGGCGCCGTTGGGGCCGAGCACCACGACGATCTCGCCCTTGGCGACGGTGATCGAGGCGCCGCGCACGATCGGCACGCCGGGCTCGTAGCCGGCTTCGAGGTCGCGGACATCGAGAACGATCTCGCTCATGCTGCGCCTCCGAGATAGGCCTCGATGGCGCGCGGGTCGCGAGCGACCTCTTCGGCCGTGCCTTCGCTGAGCAACTGGCCGCTCGCCATGACGAGGACGCGATGGCAGAGCCGCGTCACCATGTCGATATTATGCTCGATCAGCAGGAAGGTGATACCGCGCGCATTGATGTCGCGGATGCGGTCGATGATGACTTCGAGCAGCGTCGCGTTGACGCCGGCCGCCGGTTCGTCGAGCAAGATGATCGCCGGATCGGCCATCATCACGCGGGCGAGTTCGAGCAGCTTGCGCTGACCGCCGGAAAGCACGCGCGCCGGCTCATGCGCGAGATGGGCGAGGGCGACCAGTTCCAGCAGTTCAAGCGCCTTTGTCCTGGCGGCCCTTTCCTGCGCGGCGACGCGCCATGGCGTGACGAAATTGGCAAGCAGCTTTTCGCCGGCCTGACCCTGCGCCGCCAGCATGATGTTTTCGATCAGCGTCAGGTTGGGCAGCGGGCGCGGGATCTGAAACGTGCGGCCAAGGCCACGGCCGATACGCAGATGTGCGGCTTCGCCCGAGACGCTCGTGCCGTTGAGAAGGATTTCGCCGCTGGTCGGCAATATGCTGCCGGCAAGCAGGTCGAACATCGTCGTCTTGCCGGCGCCGTTGGGGCCGATGAGGCCGAGGATTTCGCCCGCTTTGACGTTAAACGAGACGTCGTTGACCGCGACAAGGCCGCCGAACCGCCTGACGACATTCCTTGCCGTCAGAACCGGCGCGCGGATTTCCCCTTGCCGTTTGGTTGCCTCGCTCATCAAACCCTCTGGCCGAAGACGATCGCTGCCGCCTCCTGATTATGATTTGTGATCACACTTGCGTTGATCACGCTATTCGGCTTTAATTTCCTCCGCAAGCCGAAAACCGGCCACGAACGGAATTCCATGCAAAAGGCTGCCATCGAAAAGAACAACGAGGTGATCGCGGCCCAGCTTGCGC
>NZ_RZRR01001007.1:0-1850 GCF_003998555.1 Mesorhizobium sp. M7A.F.Ca.CA.002.09.1.1
GGCAAGGGCCGCCGCGTTCGCCGCCTGATCGTGATCGAGCGCATGGGGGTAAGGCACCAGCAGCGCCGGCCGGCCGATGACGGCGATCTCCGAGACGGTCGAGGCGCCGGAACGCGAGATCACCAGATGAGCGGCCGCCATGCGTGCCGCCATGTCGGTGAAGAAGGGCGAGACCTCGACGGCGACGCCAAGGGTGGCATAGACCGCCTTGACCCGCGCCACGTCATCGGCGCGCGCTTGTTGGGTAATGACCAGCCGTTTGCGCTGGGCGTCGGAAAGCAGCGCAATGGCTCCCGGCACGGCATCGGAAAAGAATTGGGCGCCCTGGCTGCCGCCAAAAACCAGCAGGCGGAACGGTTGATCCCCGGCAGATGCCGCATAGGCAGTCTTGGCCGCTTCCAGCACCGCAGGCCGGACCGGATTGCCTGTCGTCACCGTCTTGACCCCGGCTGCACTGCTGTCCTGCGGCAGGAAGCCGCCGGCGATCGCGTCGACACGGCCGGCCAGCGCCCGGTTGGCGCGCCCCATCACCGCGTTCTGCTCATGGATCAGGGTCGGTACCTTGCGCCGTGTCGCCGCGTAGAGCGGCGGCAAGGTTGGATAGCCGCCGAAGCCGACGACGGCATCCGGCTTGATCCTGGCGATGACGGCAGAAGCCTGGCGCACGCCGCGCCAGATTTTCCAGAAGGCACCAAGCAGGGCAAAAGGATTTTTCGAGCCCATCGTCGCCGACTGGATCGGGTGGACGGCAGCGGCCGGAAAATGGCCGGCGAAACGCTCGGCACGGTCGTCGGTTGCCAGGTGCACCGACCAGCCGCGCTCGTTCAGCTCATGCGCCAGCGCCTCGGCCGGGAAAAGATGCCCACCGGTGCCGCCTGCCGCGAGAAGGATGACGCCTCTGGCCATATCACTCCGCCGGCACGGCGCGTTGCGACAGGCCAAAGCCCATCTGCTTGCGCTTTTCCGGCCGCTTGCGTGTCAGCGCCAGCACCATCCCCATCGAGATGGCGATGGCGATCTGCGAAGAGCCGCCATAAGAGATGAACGGCAGCGTCATGCCCTTGGCCGGCACAAGCTGGAGGTTGACGCACATGTTGATGACCGCCTGCAGGCCGAAGACGGTGACGAGGCCGCCGACCGCATAGCGGGTGAAATCGTCATGCTCCTTCAGCGCCGTGTTGAGGCCGCGCAGCACGATGAAGGCGAATATCGACATGATGAAGAAGCACATGATCAGTCCGAACTCTTCGCCTGCGACCGAGAAGACGAAGTCGGCATGGCTGTCGGGAATAACGCGCTTGACTGTGCCCTCACCTGGTCCGACGCCAAACCAGCCGCCATTGATCAGCGCGTCGCGTCCCATATCGACCTGGAATGTGTCGCCTTCGCCGGTAAGAAACTTGTCGATGCGCAAGGCAACGTGCGGGAACACCGTATAGGCGGCGAAAACGCCGCCGACGCCGGCGGCACCCAGCGCAACGATCCACAGCCAGGGCAGCCCGGCCATGAAAAACATGATGCCCCAGGTGCCGGTCGTCAGCATGGTCTGGCCGAGATCCGGTTGCGCCACCAGCAGCGACACGACCAGTACCAGCAGCAACATGGCGAACAGATTGCCGGGAATGTCGGGCTGGCGCTTGTGCTCAGCGAAAAGCCAGGCGCACATGATGACGAAGGCTGGTTTCAAAAATTCCGACGGCTGGATCGACAGGCCGGCAAGCGACACCCAGCGGCGTGCGCCCTTCACCTCGACGCCGATGTAGAGCACCGCCACCATCAGCACCAGCATCAGGCACAGCATGATCAGCGCCATGCGCCGGATCTGCCTGGAATCGAGGAACGACACAGCC
>NZ_RZRR01001008.1:0-1841 GCF_003998555.1 Mesorhizobium sp. M7A.F.Ca.CA.002.09.1.1
CTGCCAGGAAGCCGGCATCGTGCCGATCGTCGAACCGGAGGTGCTGATGGACGGCGCCCACGACATCGACACTTGTTACGACATTTCGAAGGCAACGCTGATCAAGCTCTATGACGAGCTCCATGCGGCGCGCGTCGTGCTGGAAGGCACCATCCTGAAGCCCAACATGGTGCTGGCCGGCAGGAAATCGGGCAAGGTGAGCAGCCCCGAAGAAGTCGCCGAAAAGACCATAAAACTGTTCCGCGAGACAGTGCCGGCAGCGGTGCCGGGCATCGCCTTCCTTTCCGGCGGCCAGGAAGACGAAGAGGCGACCGCCAATCTCAACGCCATCAACGCCATCGGGCCGCACCCGTGGAAGCTGACCTTCTCCTATGGTCGCGCGCTGCAGGCCGCGCCACAGAAAGCCTGGAGCGGCAAAGCCTCGAACGTTGCCGCCGGCCAGGCCGCCTTCACCCATCGCGCCCACATGAACCATCTGGCAGCGCTCGGAAAATGGAAGGCGAGCCTGGAACAGGCCGCCTGATCACAGTCCTTTCTTCCTCCTTCGAACCCGGGCCGATGCGCCCGGGTTTTTTGTTTGTGACTTGCAGGGCTTGGGGCGGAGCCTCTCCGTCCTTATTTCCTCTCCGGCGATGTCGGGTTGCGCCCATCCCCAACGTCCTTGGGATGACATTCAGGGAGAGGTTCATGCATCGCAACAAGATCGTTTCGCGCGAAGACTGGTTCCAGGCGCACAAGGCACATCTGGCGCGCGAGAAGGAACTGACGCGGTTTCGCGAGCGGATCGCCGCGGAACGGCGTGAACTGCCCTGGCTGAAGATCAGGAAAGACTATGTCTTCGAGACCGAACAAGGGCCAAACAGACTGACCGACCTGTTTGGCACTAACAGCCAGCTGATCGTCTATCACTTCATGTTCGGGCCGGGCTGCACCCATCATTGCGAGGGCTGCTCATTCCTTGCCGACCATATCGACGGCGCCAATCAGCATCTACGGCATCACGACGTGTCGCTGGTCGTGGTTTCGCGCGCTCCCCTGGCGGAACTTCTGCCTTACAAGCAGCGCATGGGCTGGAAGTTCGACTGGGTGTCGTCCTATGTCTCGGATTTCAACTTCGACATGCAGGTCTCCTTCACCGACAAGCAGATCGCCGCCGGCTGCACCACCTACAATTTCGAGACCCGTCCACGGACATCGAAGGAGCTTCCCGGCACCAGCGTCTTCTACAGGGACGAGACCGGCGACATCTTCCTCACCTTCATGTCGCGCGCCCGCGGCGGCGAGGCGCAGATCGGCGCCTACGACTATCTCGACATGACGCCGAAGGGCCGCAACGAGAACGGCCCCTATCACGGCCTGATGGATTGGGTGCGGCTGCACGACGAATATCAGGGCAAGCAGGCGGGGCAGGCGAGTTGCTGCGATTGAAGATCGTTCCCGTCGGCCAAAACATTCGCTAAGGCTGCCGCTGATCGTTTAACGGTACTGCCATGCGCTTCCCGGCCCTACTCTCCTGGCTCGCCTTCCCGGTCTATATCTGGCAAGGCCTCGGCGTGCGACGCCGCACCACGCGCATGCTGCCGGCGCAAGGGCCGGTCATGCACGAAATATCAGGCGCAGCACCGGCAATCTCGCTTCTGGTGCTGGGCGATTCCTCCGCCGCTTCGGTCGGCATCGGCAATTCGGAAGACGGGCTTGCCGCGCAACTCGCCGTGCTGATTTCACAAAGCACCGGCCGCGCCGTGCGCTGGCGGGCGGCCGGCTTCAATTCGGCAACGTCCGGCCAGATCCGCGACCATGTGCTGCCCAATCTGTCGGCCGATCCGTGGACGCATATCGTG
>NZ_RZRR01001009.1:0-1836 GCF_003998555.1 Mesorhizobium sp. M7A.F.Ca.CA.002.09.1.1
CTGTTCATCTCGGAGATGCTGACGGCCAACGCCATGCAGAGCTATGAGGGCGAGCTGGAGAAGGCGATCGTGCTGACGCTGTTCATCCCGCTGATCATGAGCTCCGGCGGCAATTCCGGCTCGCAGGCGACCTCGCTGGTCATCCGCGCGCTGGCCTTGCGCGAGATCGGCCTTGGCGACTGGTGGCGGGTGGCGCTGCGCGAGCTGCCCACCGGCCTGGTGCTGGGCGCCATGCTCGGTGTGGTCGGCGTCTGCCGCATCGCGCTCTGGCAGTATATGGGCTTCTACGACTATGGCCCGCACTGGCCGCTGATCGCCACCACGGTGGGTGCTGCACTGGTCGGCATCGTCACCTTCGGTTCGCTGTCGGGGTCGATGCTGCCGTTCGCCTTGAAGCGCATCGGCTTCGACCCGGCCAGCGCATCGGCGCCGTTCGTTGCCACGCTGGTCGATGTCACCGGGCTGGTGATCTATTTCTCGGTGGCGCTGGTGATCCTGCGCGGCACGCTTCTGTAGCAACCATCTCCGCCGTGGCATGACCTTGCCGCGGCGGAGTTCCTCAACCAGGATTTGCCGTCAATCGACCCGCTCGCCGTCCTTCACGCGATAGGTCGGCTTGTACATGGTGACCAGTTCTTCCGCCGCTGTCGGATGCACGGCCATCGTACGGTCGAAATCGTCCTTGGTCAGGCCGGCCTTCAGCGGGATGCCGAGAAGCTGCGCCATCTCGCCGGCGTCCGGCCCCAATATGTGGGCGCCAAGCACTTTCTTCGACGCGCCATCGACCACCAGCTTTATCAGCATCTTCTCGTCGCGCCCGGACAGGGTGTGCCGCATCGGCCGGAATGTGGCGCGGTAGATCTCGATGTCGGAAAAGCGTTTGACGGCGTCGTCCTCCGACAGGCCGACAGTGCCGATCTCGGGCTGTGAAAAGACGGCGGTCGCGATCGTCTCGTGATCGGGAGCGGTCGGATTTCCCTTGAAGGCGGTTTCGATGAAGCACATCGCCTCATGGATCGCCACCGGCGTCAACTGCACGCGGTTGGTGACGTCGCCGATTGCCCAGATGTTGTCGACATTGGTGCGGGAATATTGGTCGACGGCGATGGCGCCGGTCTTGGTCATCTCCAGTCCGATGCCTTCCAGGCCCATATTCTCGGTGTTGGGAATGCGGCCGATGGCCAGCATCACCTGGTCGACGGTCAGCACCTCGCCGCCGCTGACCAGCGCGTCGAGCCGGCCGTCCGGCCGCTTGCGGATCCATTCGGACACGGAATGGCAAAGGATCCTTATCCCCTTCTTTTCCATGGTTTCGTGCAGCATGCGCCGCAGGTCCATGTCGAACCGGCTGAGGATCTCCTTGCCGCGATAGACCAGCGTCGTGTCGACGCCGAGACCGTGAAAAATGTTGGCGAACTCGACGGCGATGTAACCGCCGCCCTCGATCATGATCGCCCTGGGCAACTCCTTGAGGTCGAAAGCTTCGTTGGAAAAGATGCAATGTTCGTGGCCGGGCAGCGCCGGATGCGCCGCCGGGCGGCCGCCGGTGGCAATCAGGATCTGGTCTGCTGTGACGGTGCGATCCTCACCCAGGAGATGCACGACATGCGGATCGACGATCATGGCGCGCGAGTGGAAGGTCTCGCCGCCGGCGCCCTCGACGTTCCTGACGTAGATCGCCTCCAGCCGGCTGATCTCGCGATCCTTGTTGGCGACCAGCGTCTGCCAGTCGAAACTGGCTTCCGGCACCGTCCAGCCATAGCCGGCGGCGTCGGCGAAGTGCTCGGGAAATTGCGAGGCATAGACGTAGAGCTTTTTCGGCACGCAGCCGCGGAT
>NZ_RZRR01001010.1:0-1834 GCF_003998555.1 Mesorhizobium sp. M7A.F.Ca.CA.002.09.1.1
GTCAGGAACAGTGTGAACTCGACCGAGCGGTTTTGCAGATTGGCCGCCTCGATCAGATTGCCCGACTTCAGCGCGCGCGACAGTTCGGGCAACAGCACGATGGCGACCGCGACACCGACCACGCCGAGCGGCAACTGGTAGATGCGGTCGGCATAGGCGAGCGAGGACACCGCGCTGTTCTGCGCCGAGGCGATCGCCGTGCCGATCAGCTGGTTGATCTGTGTGATGCCGCCGGTGATGGCCGCCGGCAGCGCCAGGATCAGCAGCCGCTTGACCGCGGGCGTCATTCTGGGACGGCGAAAGCCGATCGAGATGCCGGCATGGCGCACTGCCACCCAGACGATCGCCAGCTGCACCAGTCCGGCGGCAAGCACGCCCCAGGACAGCCCGTAGCCGACTGTGAGGGCATCCGAGCCCTTGTACCAGGCATAGGCGAGCACGCCGATCAGGATGATGTTGAGGAACACCGGCGCCACGGCGGCGGCGAAATAGCGGCGCAGCGAATTCAGCATGCCCGCCATCATCGCGCCCAACGACATGCAGATCAGATAGGGGAACATGATCGTCGCCAGCGTCACCGTGGTGTCGAACTTCCCCGGCGTGCCGGCAAAACCCGGCGCCACCAGATAGCGCACGATCAGCGGCATCGACAATTCCATGATGATGGTCAGCGCCAGCAGCGCCGTGAACAGCACGCCGAACACTTCCTCGGAAAAGCGCTTGGCGCCTTCGGTGCCGTGGGTCTCGATCTCCTTGGCGAACAGCGGCACGAAGGCGGCGTTGAAGGCGCCCTCGGCAAACAGCCGGCGAAAGGTGTTGGGAAACTGGAAGGCGGCGTTGAAGGCATCGGCGACCGGTCCGGTGCCGAGTGCGGCGGCCATCAGCATCTCGCGGCCGAAACCGAGCGCGCGGCTCATCAGCGTGCCGGAAGCGACCGTTGCGAATTTCTTGACGAGGCTCATGCTTTTGGGAACTGCCTGCGGAATTGGGACAAAGTGATGGTCGTTGTCACTCGGCCGCCGCCCTGGACTTGCCGCCGCGTTCGGACACGATGCCTTCGAGCGTTGCCATCAGCCGATTGCGGATGGTGGCGATGCGGGCCGGGTTATCTATCTTCTGGCCAGTGAGATCGGTGACATAGAAAGTGTCGATGACCTTTTCGCCGAAGGTGGTGATGTGGGCCGATGCGATGTCAAGCGACAGGTCGGAAAGCGTTCCGGTGATCTCCGACAGCAGCCCAGGCCGGTCGAGGCCCTCGACCTCGATGACCGAAAAACGATTCGACAGCGTGTTGCGGATTTCGGCACGCGGCGGGATCTTGAACACCTTGGAGCCGCGCCGCGGCTTGGTGCGCTTCTCGATCATTTCCGGCAGCCAGCTCTTGCCCGACAGCACGTCCTCGATCAGCCGGCCGACACGCTCGGCACGCCGGCGCTCGTCCTCGTCGCGGTCGAATTCTCTGCTGATCAGGATCGTGTCGAGCGCACGGCCGTCCGACGTCGTGAAGATCTGCGCGTCGACAATGTTGCCGCCGGCCCCGGCGCACGCCCCGGCGATGACCGAGAGCAGGCGGGGGTGGTCCTGCGCCAGCACGGTGATTTCGGTCACCGCCTCGAACTGGTGGGTCTTGACCATGGTGGCAAGCTTGTTGCCTGACGCGTCAGCCTCACGAATGAATTCGGCATGGCGCAGCTGGTCTGCGAGATCGACGGTCAAAAGGTAATTCTCGTAGTGCTGGCCGACATAGCGCTTGCGGGCCTTGTCCGGCCAGTCGGCAAGCGCCTCGGCCAGACGCTCGCGCGCCGCCGCCGTGCGTTGCGCGCGCGACACTTCC
>NZ_RZRR01000100.1:0-1888 GCF_003998555.1 Mesorhizobium sp. M7A.F.Ca.CA.002.09.1.1
GGATGATGAAGCTGGCCGATAGCGTGGCGATGATCGGCGGGATGCGCAGCGCCCAGATCAGCAGGTAGTTGGCGGCGCCAATCGCCGCCCCGCAGGCAAGTGCCGCCAAAAGCCCGACCGCGATCATGGAATCGTTGCCGTCCATCACCTTCATCGCGACGGCGCTGGCAAGGCCGATATTGGCCGGCAGCGACAGGTCGACATTGCCTGGTCCCAGCGTGATGACGAACATCTGGCCGACGCCGACAATGACGGTGAATACCGCCAGCGAAAGGGCTGCCGTCACCATGCCACCCCCGCCATAACCGCCGGTGAAGGCGATCGTCGCCAGCCACACCAGCAAGGCGCCAATGAACGACCAGATCCAGGGTTTGGTAAGCAGCGATCTCACCGATGTCATCGCTCACCTCTCCTTGCGGCTGATCAGCACGCGCGCCGCCAGCACGATGATCAGGATGGCGCCGTTGGCGGCCACCTGCCAGTCCGGCGGGATGTGCATGAAGGTGAGCAGCGGCGAGGCGGCCAGCGCCAGCGTCAGCGCGCCGATCACCGCACCGATCGGCGACACCCGGCCGCCGACGAATTCGCCGCCGCCGAGGATGACGCCGGCGATCGCCAGCAGCGTGTAGCCATTGCCGATATTGGCGTCGGCCGAGGTGGTGATACCGATCAGCGCCATGCCGGACAGCACGCCGAACAGGCCGGCGAGCGCAAACAGCACAATCTTGGTTCGGAGCAGCGACCAGCCGGCGCGACCGAGCGCCGCCGGATTGCCGCCCGAGCCGCGCAAGATCACGCCGTAGGAGGTGCGCATAAGGCCGAAATGGACGATGAGGCCGATCAGCAGCGCCGCAATGATCGGGAACGGCACAAAAGGCGGCTTGAACGCCATCAGCCCGAGCAGCCAGTCCGGCGCCTTGCCGCCCGGCTTGGGCAGCACGAGAATGGCCAGCCCCTGCCAGACGAAGCTCATGCCGAGCGTCACCACGATCGACGGCAAATTGCGCAGATGGATCAGCGCCCCGAGCAGCGCATAGATGCCGATCGAGCCGAGCAGTATGGCGACGCCGATCAGCGGAGCGTCCTTCAGCCAGGTCGCGGTGACGCAGCCGACGAAACCGACGAAGGTGCCGATCGACAGGTCGAGTTCGTTGCCCGCGATGACGAACATCTGCGCGATCGTCGCCAGCGCGATCGGGATCGCCAGGTTCAGCATCAGGCTGAAGCCGAAATAGCTGATGGCGCGCGGGTTGAGCCAGGCGATGGCGATGAGCACCAACGCCAGCGACAGCGCCGGCAGCAATCCGCGCAGCAGGCGCGCGCGTGCCGCGCTGCCGCGCGCCGCGGACGCCTTGAGACCGTTTTCGAGTGTCGCCGCCGTCATCTCAGGCCGCATCGCCGAAGGAGGACTGGATGATCTTCTCTTCGGTCAACTCGTCGCGACGCAGATTGGCGACGATGCGGCCGTTCTTGAAGACATAGATGTGGTCGCAATTGTCGAGCTCTTCGGTTTCCGTGGTGTACCAGAGGAAGGTACGGCCGCGGGCAGCCTCCTCGCGCACGAGGTCGTAGACCTCCAGCTTGGTGCCGATGTCGACGCCGCGCATCGGGTCGTCCATCAGCACGATCTGTGCATCCGAGCCGAGCGCACGCGCAAACAGCGCCTTCTGCTGGTTGCCGCCCGATAGCGAGAAAATGTTGTTGTTCATATCAGGCGTACGGATGCCGATCTTCTTCTGCCAGAATGCAGCAAGCTCGGCCTCACGCTGCGGCGAGATCAGCAGCCCGCTGCGCAGCCGCGCCAGCGAGCGGATGCCGATATTCTCGGCGATTGACCATTCCGGAAAGATACCGTCCGACTGGCGGTCGCCGGCGACCAGCGCCACCG
>NZ_RZRR01000100.1:1898-9722 GCF_003998555.1 Mesorhizobium sp. M7A.F.Ca.CA.002.09.1.1
GGCGCGCGTGGCGCCGCGGAAGATCGCCAGCAGCAGATCGGTCTGGCCGTGGCCCGCCAGCCCGGCAAGGCCGATGATCTCCCCAGCGCAGGCGACGAGGTCGGTGCCGTCCTTCTGCGCGGCGGGCCGCGCCCGGACCCTCAGCGGACTGGCGGCGGGCTTGGCGGCAGCGATTTGCGCCGCGATCTTCTGGCGCGCTTCCGCGCCGCCCATCGCCGTCACCAGCCGGTTACGGTCGAAGGCGGTGGCGGCGTCGGCGACAACCACCTTGCCGTCGCGCATCACCACGATGCGGTCGGCGTTGCGCAGCACCTCCCCCAGCACATGCGAGATCAGGATGCAGCTTTTGCCGCCGGCAACGAAGCGGCGCACGAAGGCCAGCAACTGGCCCGCCGTATGCGCGTCGAGCGACGATGTCGGCTCGTCGAGGATGACGAGGTCGAGACGATCCTGGGTGACGGTGAAGGCGCGCGCCACTTCGACCATCTGGCGACGGCCGATCGACAGGTCGCCGACAATGTCCGACGCCGAGATGCTATGACCCGGAAAGATCTCGTCGAGCTTGGCGGCGATCAGCTCGGCCGCCTTGCGCCGCCAGCCGAAGCCACGCAGCGAAGCGTGGTTGATGCGTGTGTTCTCGGCGACGCTGAGATTGGGGCACAGCGACAGTTCCTGAAACACGCAGCGTATGCCGAGCTGCTGCGCGCGCGACACCGAGTAGTTGTCCTCGGTGTCGCCATGCACGCCGATCTGCCCGCTGTCGGGCACCAGCGTGCCCGCCACCATGTGCATCAGCGTCGATTTGCCGGCGCCATTGTGGCCGACGAGCCCGACGCATTCGCCGGGTCCGACGTGAAAATCCACGCCACCCAGCGCGCGAACGGCGCCGAAATGCTTTTCGGCGCCGTTCAGTCTGATGATGTCAGCGTTACCCCTGGGCATGCTCAACGATACTCGCTTGGCGATACGGACGGCAACGCTTGGCCGACACTCACTTGATGTTGGCTTTGATGGCCGCGATCGCGTCTTCCTGCGTGTATTCGTGGCTGGCGACGCCGCCCTTGGGGATCTTTGGCAGCTCGGCCTCGAAATCGTCCTGCGTGAAGGCCAGATACGGCACCAGCAGGTCGTGCGGAATATCGGTGCGGCCGTCGAGCACCTGCTGCGCCACCCAGAAGGCGAGCGATGACACGCCGGGCGCGATCGATGCCGACCAGGTCTGGTAGCCGTCCTTGTCCTTCTGCTCCTTCCACCACTGCAACTCGTCCTGGCGGTTGCCCATGATGATGGTTGGGCGCGGCTTGCCGGCGGCGGCGAAGGCCTGTGCGGCGCCGTAACCGTCGCCGCCCTGATCGACGACGCCGACGATGTCGGGCAGCGACGGCAGGATGGTCGCCACCGCCTTTTGCGCCGTCGTCTGGTCCCAGTCGCCGGTCACCGAACCGACGATCTTGAACTCGGGATGGGCGGCGACGCCTTCGAGGATGCCGGCATGGATGGCATCATCGATCGAGGTGCCGGCAAGGCCGCGGATTTCAAGCAGATTGCCGCCCTTGGGCTGGAACTTGGCCATCTGCTCGACTTCCTGCTTGCCCATGTCCTTGAAGTCGACGACGACGCGGTAGGCGCAAGGCTCGGTCACGGTGCCATCGAAGGAGACGACGGTGATGCCGGCATCGCAGGCCTGCTTGATGGCGCCGTTGAGCGCATCCGGCGAGGCAGCGTTGATGACGATGGCGTCATAGCCCTGCAGGATCAGGTTCTGCACCTGCGCCGCTTGCGTCGGCACCTCCTTGTCGGCGGTGGTGAAGATGTCGGCCGCGCCGACCACCTTGTCGGCGACCGCCTTCTTGGTGACGATGCCATAGCTGTCGAGCATCGCCTGTCGCCAGGAATTGCCGGCATAATTGTTGGAAAAAGCAATCTTCTTGCCACTGGTGTCGGCCAGCGCCGTGCCCGAAGCGAGCATTGCCGCCAGAGCGCCCAGAACGAACAGTTTCTTCATGTCGTTATCCTCCCAGATGTGTTGACTGCTGTATTCCCACCGGCTTTGACCCGGCCTCACTCCCAACTCTGATTTGAGCACGGATTGTCGCGAGCTCAAAACAGTCTCAATCCCGGCACGCGCACCCTGAGCCGGTACAGCGACGTCGACGCGGCAATGTAGAGGCTTTGCAAATCGTCGTCGCCGAAGGTGAAATTCGCGCAATCTTCGGGCGTCCGGATGACGCCAAGAATGGTGCCCGACGCGTCGAAAATGTGGATGCCGCCGGGTCCGGTGCAGTAAAGATTGCCGCGGCTGTCGATCTTCATGCCGTCGGGCGCTCCCGGCCCGTCGCCCTCGGTTGCTGCCCACACCGCGCCGCCATTGAGGTCGCCATTGGCTTCGACGCCGAACACCCTGATGTGCCCGCGTTCGGTGTCGTTGATGAACAGCCGCGACTCGTCCAGCGAAAAGCACAGCCCGTTCGGCTGCCCGAAATCGTCGGCCAGCAATGTCAGCCGGGCGCCGTCGCCATCGATGCGGTAGACGCCCTGGAACGGCAGCTCCTGCGGGCGTGGCACGCCATAGAACTCCCTCCGGCCATAGCCCGGATCGGTGAAGTAGATCGATCCGCCGGTGGCAACGACGATATCGTTCGGGCTGTTGAGCTGCTTGCCCTGATGATGCGTGGCCAGCACGGTCACGCTGCCGTTGGGCTCGGCGCGGGTCACGCGGCTCGTTGCGTGCTCGCAGGTGACCAGCCGCCCCTGGCGGTCCAGCGTGTTGCCATTGGCCTTATGGCTCGGCTCGCGGAACAGCTCGATCTCGCCCTCGGCACTGCAGCGATACATCCGGCTTTCCGGAATGTCGGAGAAGACCAGCCATTTCTCATAGGGATGCCAGACCGGCCCTTCGAGGAAGCCGAAGCCGCTCGCCAGCGTTTCGATCGGCGCATCGCCGACGACATCGTCGAAACCGGAATGGCGCGCACGCGCCGGCACCGACATCATCGGCTCCCGGCGCGAACAGCCGTGCTACTCCGCATGGTGACGAATGGCATGAGCGCTTCCCGATACAGTCTTCTTGTTGGGGCAGAGCGTAGGCGCGGTCCCGACGAGCCGATACGGGTCAAAGCGCACGGGCGACTGTGCATTTGCACAGTCGCCCGTGCCTATCGAGCGTAGAATACCGGCGACGTCAGATCAGGGCCGGCGAACACTTCGCAAAAGCGCGGTCAAGGTTGCGCTCGCGCACGCCACCGCCACAAGCACGACCACGCCAGCAGCATTGGACTCCTGTTGTGTTCGAGCTGAGCCGTGCTGCACGGACAAAGGGCTGTGAACCAACCTCTTCAGATCGGACCGGCTGCCGTGGCGAACGGAATAGGCGCGCGTGAACTCGGCGCCGAGGAGGAAAATCTCCGACGAGTAGTAAACCCAGAGCAAAATCACGAGCAGTCCGCCGGCGGCGCCGTACGACGACGCAATCGCGCTGGTGCCGATATACCAGCCGATAAGCGATTTTCCCAATGTGAACAGGGCCGCGGTTCCGACAGCGCCGATTCCCACATCGCGCCATTCCAGGGTTCGATCGGGCAAAACCTTGTAAATGGCGGCAAACATCACGGCGATAAGCACAAACGAAACGACGCCGTTGATCCCGCTGAGTATGATCGTTCCGAACGGCAGATGGGCGTTGATGAAAGCGCCCAGTGCCGAAATCGCAGCGCTTGCGATGAGAGAGACCAGCAACAGGAACCCGAGTGCGGCCACCAACCCCAGACTGGCGGCCCGTGCCCTCACCAGACGCGACAGGGAATTGCCTTGCGGTTCGATCTTCCAGATTGTGTTCAACGACTGCTGCATTTCGCCGAAGACGCCAGAAGCGGCTACCAGCAAGGTGACCAGCCCTATGATCGCGGCCCAGGTGCCGTACAGCCTGCCGGATGCACTTTCCAGCGCAGTCTTGAGGAGATCGGCGCTTTCCGGTCCCATCAGCCCTGATATCTGCGCGGACAAGGCCAATTGTGCGGCATCGTGGCCGAAGACGAGACCAGCAATCGCAACCACGATCAGCAAGATCGGCGCCAGCGAGGTGGCGGCATAAAAGGCCATCGCCGCACCATGGCTGAGCGCATTGTCGTCGATGAAACCGACGACGCTTTCGCGCACCAGGTGCCATGAATCTGCAAATGAGGGTCGCACTTCGGATCCGCAGGCGTTGAGTTGGCGTTCACTAGCAATGCGCCGGACCTTCCGATGTTCCGGCTTGTGGCCGCCGCTGTTTCAGTGCTCCGCCAGCCAGGCGTCGAGCCGGTCCTGTTCGCGACGCAGTGCGTCGATGTTGATCAGGCCGCGCGCCATGGCGAGATAGATCGCCCGCGTCCGCGAGTTGAACACGGAAGCATCGCCGGTGCCGTCCTCCGCCGGCACGATGCCGAGCTTGTCGTAGCAGTGCTTGATGCGGCTCTGCGCACCACGGATCGACAGGCCGCGACGTGCCGCGATCGCCCGGTCGGTCAGGCCGAGCGCGATGTCGATCAGGCTTTCATATTCGCCGTCGGTGATGCCCTCGAACTTGTCCTGAACGCGATGCTGGATGCCGCGGATCTCGCGGTCGATGATGCAGTGGCCTTCGCGGAAAACCCCGCGCAGGGCGGACCGCATGCCTTCCTCCGTCGCCGATTTCAGCACATAGCCGTAGACAGAGCCGGGCGGGACGATGCGCGCCACGCCGCGCACATAGGCTTCGTCGGCGAAATTCGACCAGAACAGGATGTGCGTGCCGGCGCGGCGGTTCCAGATCGCCCTGGCAACTTCGATTCCCGTCGCCTTCGGCATCTGCAAATCGAGCACGACATGCAGTGGCTCGCGCTCAGTCGCCAGGTTGATGGCGTCCTCGCCGTCGCTCGCTTCGATCACCTCGACGTCACCGGGCCACAATTGCTCCACCGTCCGCCGCGCGAAGCTACGGTGCAGCCCGTCATTCTCGGCGATCATCACAAGCATCACATGGCCTCCGATACGGCGAGTTCGCCAGGCATTGTTGCAGCCGCCGCCAGTTCCCGTAATGGCTGGCGGTCGATCTCGACGACGACACGGGTGCCGCCGTTCTTGCGGCCGGCCTGGCCGATGCGCAGCCGCGCCCCGATAAGGGCTGCCCGCGTGTGCATATGGCCGATGCCGCCATACGCGGCCGGGTCAACGGCGCCGCAGCCCTGGCCGTCATCCGTCACGATCACCCGCAGCACGCTCGCGGTCGACGCCAGCAGCACGTCGATGCGGTGCGGCGCGGCATGGCGAACGGCATTGTTGATCGCTTCCTGCACGATCCGGTAGAGCGCGGTCCGCACTGGCTCCGACAGGCTGTCGGCGCCGCCGTCGCTGGTGTCGGCGATGCGCACGGCGATCGGCGGCTTGGCCCTGGCGACGCTGCGGTTGAGATGCGCCTCGACCGCATCGCGCAGGCCGAACAGTTCAAGCACGCTCGGCCGGATGTCGTCGACGATGTGGCGCAGTTCCGTCAGGCAGCCGGCGACCTCCTTCTCGAGATCGGCAAGCTGTGCTGCCCGCGCCACGCCCTGGCCGCGAAGTGCCGAGAGCTGGCGCGCGATGCGGGCGAGATCGGCAAGCGTCTGGTCGTGCAGGTCCATGGCCATGCGCCGGCGTTCGCGCTCCATGCCTTCGGTCAATTGCGAGGCGCCGACGCGCAGCAGCTCGACGCGATTTCGCGCCTCGCTCTCGGCCAGCATGGCGCGGCGCGCCTCCTCGGTCTGGATCAGCGCGAAGATGTAGGGCGCGATCAGGTCGGCGCATTGCTGCGCGACCGCGACGTCGGCAAGCGTGTAGCAGTCGACCTCGTGCCGGCTGATGTTGAGCGCGCCGATGATGCCGCCGCGCGCCCTGAGCGGCACGACGATGCGGCTGCGCAGCCTGGCGGCGAAGATCGGACCATCGATAGCGGTGGCGAAATGGAACCGCTCGTCGCTCAGCGCGTCGTCGGCGAGCAGATAGGGGACTTCGCCCCACAGCACCGAGCGGATCGGGCTGACTTCGGTCGGCAGCGGATGCTGGGCAAGCTCGCTCCAGCTGGTGTGGAAGCCGGCTTCGTAACAGGCGTGCCGGCGCCCATCATGCGACAGCACCGCCAGATCCATGTGGTCGTGCGGGATGAGCGAGCCGATCTCGATGGCTGTCGCGCGGAACGCCGTGCCGGGATCGATATGGCCGGCAAGCGCCCGCGATATCGCCAGCAGCCGGTCGATCAGGACCAGGGACACTTCCGCCATTGCTTTCACGATCCTCCCGTGCCGGGAAATAGTGGACGCATGCCGCCGCCGCTGTCAACGACGGTGCCTTTGGTCATAGGAATTTTTTCTTGACTCGGTGAGCTCAGCTATGGTACATTTTCGTCCATGGTGCTGATTTGCGCCGGTGACCCGCCGCACTGGCGGGTTTTTCATTTGCTGCTCCGTCAGCGCAGACGAAAGCTCCGAAGAAACCCGTTAGCCCTAGTTCGTTGCCCTGCCGTCGGCGCCGATCAACTTGCGGTGCAATGATTGTAAAGGGTTCGCGTCCTGGTCTAGGGAGGAGGCCAGGAGACCGAAACAGAATGCCAGTGACGCAAAACGTTGCTCCGGGCGCCCCGGGAATTCCGGCGCGCTGGACGTCAAGCGCCAAGAGCGGCGTCGGAACGTCGCTTTCGCCGGCCGGCCGGATCTGGTTCACGATCAGCCACGGCATGCTCAACGAAATCTACTATCCGCGCGTCGACAGTGCCTGCACCCGCGACCTCGGCCTCATCGTCACCGGCGCCGCCGGCTATTTCTCGGAAGAGAAGCGCGCTGCCACGCACAGCATCGAACCGTTCGAGGACGGCGTACCCGCCTACCGGCTGGTCAACACGGCGAACGACGGCGCCTGGCGGATCGAAAAGCGCATCCTCGCCGATCCGGCGCGCCCGGCGCTGCTGCAGGAAATCACCTTCACGGCGCTGAGGGGCGTCGCTGACGATTATCGCGTCTACGCGCTTCTGGCGCCGCATCTGGTCAATGCCGGCATGGGCAACACCGCCTGGGTCGGCGAGCACGAGGGAAAGCCCGTGCTGTTCGCCTCGGGGCGCGGCTCCTGCCTGGCGCTGGCCTCGTCGCTGCCCTGGCGGACCGGCTCGGCCGGCTATGTCGGTTTTTCCGACGGTTGGCAGCAACTGCACAACACAGGTGAGCTCGATGCTGCGTACCAGCGGGCCGAGGACGGCAATGTCGCGCTGACCGGCGAGATCGGCTTTTCCGCGGCCAGGACCAAGGCTTTGCTGGCGCTGGGATTTGGCGCGACGCCCGAGGAGGCCGCGGAACATGCTTTCGCCAGCCTGAAGCAGGGTTTTGAACCCGCGGCGAAATCCTACCTCCAGAACTGGCGCAACTGGCAAAAGGGCCTGCTGCCGCTCGACCGGCACGCGGTGCCCGGGATCAACTTCTATCGCGTCTCGACGGCGGTACTGGCGACGCACCGGTCGATCGCCACACCGGGCGCCGCGGTCGCCAGCCTGTCGATCCCGTGGGGCTTCGACAAGGGCGACGACGACCTCGGCGGCTACCATCTGGTCTGGCCGCGCGATCTGGTCGAGACGGCCGGCGGCTTTCTTGCTGCCGGCGACGCCGCCTCGGCGTTGCAAATCCTCGACTATCTCGGCTCCATCCAGCAGCCGGACGGCCACTGGCCGCAGAACGCCTGGCTCGACGGATCGGCCTATTGGCCCGGCATCCAGATGGACGAATGCGCCTTTCCGCTGCTGCTGGCCGAAGCTTTGCACCGCGCCGGCCATTTGCCGCACGCCAGGCT
>NZ_RZRR01001011.1:0-1824 GCF_003998555.1 Mesorhizobium sp. M7A.F.Ca.CA.002.09.1.1
GGCCGGGGCCGGATCGCGGCATGGTCTTTCAGTCCTACACGCTGTTTCCCTGGCTGACTGTGGCGCAGAACATCGCTTTCGGCTTGCGCGAACGCGGAATGCCCGAAAAGGAGCGGGACGGGGTCGTCGCTTCCTACGTCAATCTCGTCGGCCTGAAAGGGTTCGAGAACCATTGGCCGAAGCAGCTCTCCGGCGGCATGCAGCAGCGCACGGCGATCGCCCGGGCGCTGGCTAACGATCCGGAGATCCTGTTGCTGGATGAGCCGTTCGGCGCGCTCGACAACCAGACGCGCGGTCTGATGCAGGAACTGCTGCTCGGCATCTGGGAACGGCGCCAAAAGACGGTGCTGTTCGTCACCCATGACATCGAGGAGGCGATCTTCATGGCCTCGCGCGTCATCGTGATGACGGCGCGGCCTGGCCGCATCAAGTCGGATGTCGCCATCGACCTGCCGCATCCGCGCCATTACACGCTGAAGACCAGCCCGGAATTCTCGGCGCTGAAAGCGCGGCTGACCGAGGATATTCGGGTCGAGGCGATGCGCACGGCGCAGGCGTAGTCAGACCGACACAGCCTGATCATCTGGAAAGATACTTGGCTCGCTCAACAGACGCTTGAGGCGAGGAAGATCACGTTTCGGGGCGTCCAGAGCCGCCTCACGTGACACCTCTGCTCAGGCGGCCAGCAGCTGCTTGCGGTCGACGCGCTCCTGCTGCGGCGAGCGGGCGTAGAGTTCGCGGTAGCATTTGGAGAAATGCGAGGCCGAGACGAAGCCGCAGGCGACCGCCACCTCGACCACTGGCATCGAGGACTGGATCAGCAGGTGCCGAGCGCGGTCGAGCCGGATTTCGAGATAATAGCGGGCGGGGGAGCGGCCCATCTCGGTGCGGAACAGCCGCTCGATCTGGCGGCGCGACAGGTCGACATGATCGGCGATCTCGATCAGTGACAGCGGCTCCGACAGATTGCCTTCCATCAACTCGATGATGGTCAGCACTTTCGAGTTCTGGACGCCGAGGCGGGCGCGCAGCGGCAGGCGCTGGCGGTCGGTGGGGCTGCGCACGCGGTCGGTCAGCACCTGCTCGCAGACGCGGTTGACGAGGTTCTCGTCAAAGTCGTCGCCGATCAGCTTCAGCATCATGTCGAGTGCGGCGGTGCCACCGGCGCAGGTGTAGATGTTCTGGTCGATCTCGAAGAGGTCGGCAAAGACATTGGCCTTCGGGAACGCCTCGGAAAAGCCCGGCAGGTTCTCCCAGTGGATGGCGCAGCGCTTGTTGGACAACAGGCCGGCGGCGGCGAGGATATGCGCGCCGGTGCACAGGCCGCCGACGGCGACGCCGCGATTGTATTCCTCGCGCAGCCAGGCGAAGGCGGACTTGTTTTGGTAGCGCTCGACATTGATGCCGCTGCAGACGATGGCCATGTTCGGCCGATCGGGACCTGCCATCTTCTTGCGTTCATCCTCGAGCGACGTGTTGACCGCGCACTCGACTCCGTTCGAGGCGCGCACCGGCTTGCCGTCGATGCTGGCGAGGCGCCATCGATAGGCCTCGTAGCCGAGCATGCGATTGGCCGAGCGCAGCGGGTCGAGCGCGGTCGCAAAGGCGATCATGGTGAAATCGGGAATAAGGAAGAATACAAACGACCGCTTGATCGGATGCTTTACGGCGTTCAAGGGAACCTCACACAGCCATGGCGCGAACAGGATGTCGCGAATAGCATAGCGACATCAGGAAAAACCATGTCTGTCAATCGGCTACGCCGCTACGAAAAGATTAAATTTGCGACATGGGTCGCAAATGGGCAATCGGCGTGCAGCGGGG
>NZ_RZRR01001012.1:0-1824 GCF_003998555.1 Mesorhizobium sp. M7A.F.Ca.CA.002.09.1.1
CATTTGATCTTCGTCGGCGGCAATTTCAGCCATTACCAGCGGCTGGGCGATGCGGCGATCAAGGTGCTCGACGATTTTACGCCTGTGGTCGAGCGCATTTCCATCGACGAGGCGTTTGCCGACGTCGCCGGCTGCACGCATCTGTTCGGCTCGCCGCAGGAGATCGCGACAACCATCCGCCGCCGCGTACGGGCCGAACTCGGCCTGCCGATCTCGATCGGCGTGGCGCGCACCAAGCATCTGGCCAAGATCGCCTCGCAGGTCGCCAAACCCGACGGGCTGGTGGTCGTCGAACCCGGCACCGAACTCGCCTTCCTGCATGATCTGCCGGTCGGACTGATGTGGGGCGTCGGCCCGGCGACCAGGGCGCGGCTGGCCGAGATCGGCGTCGAGACCATCGGTCAACTGGCCAGGACGCATGGCGGCGCGCTGACGCGCCTGCTCGGTCCCGCCGCCGGCGAAAAGCTCGCCGCCCTGTCCTGGAACCGCGACCCGCGAAAGCTGGAGACGAAGCGCCGCGCGCATTCGGCCGGCGCCCAATCGGCGCTTGGCCAGAAGCCGGCTATGGCACGGGTCATCGTGCCGACACTGCTGCATCTGGCCGACCGCGTCGCCAGCCGGCTGCGCGCCAAGGCAAGGCCCGGCCGCACGGTGACGGTACGCGTGCGCTTTGCCGATCTCCGCGCCGTCACCCGTTCGATCACGCTTGACCAGCCGATCTCGGCGACCGCGATGCTGGCCGAGATCGCCGGCGATCTGGTGCGCGGCCTGCTTGCCGACAATCCACAGGAGAAAACGATCTCGCTGCTGGCGATCTCGGTCTCGCATCTTGAGGAAAGCTTCGAGTTACAGCTCGACCTGCCGCTTGGCCTCGCCGACGAGAGGCGCCGGCCCGGCACGAAGAAGGGCCTAGCACGCTTCGACGCCGACCGCCTGTTTGCCAAAGCGCTCGCGGATCTTGTCGATGGCGCGGTCGGTTCCCGACGAATTCAGGGAGTTGGCGGAGAAGGAGCTGTGAAGCCGGGGGCTACTCCATCTCTTCGCCGTCCCAGTACCGCCTCACCGCTCCCATGTCGAAAATGCCGTCGCGCCGGCGCAAGGCGTCGACCGCCATCTTGTTGGAATCTGGATAGACGCAGACCTCGTTGGGATTTTTCTCGCCGATCATCAGGTAGCGGCACGGCCCCGTGCCGCTGTTGAGGAAGGAATGCCCGACCGCCAGGCCGGCCGGAAAGCAGACATAGTCGCCGGCTTTCATTTCGTGGCGCTCCTCGCCAAGCAGCAGCGTCACCTCCCCTTCCAGGATCAGCGCATGCTCCTCTTCCAGCATGTGATAGTGCCGGGGCGCCAGGCGCATGCCGGGCGCCGGCGCTTCGATCAGCATGCCGACATGATAGTCGGAGCGTCCCAGCGCGGCATAAGTCAGGTGCCTGGACCGGCCGCCGAACCGCGGGCCTTCGCCTTCGACCTTCCATTCGACAGCATCGCTGGCGATCGGCGGGATCGGCGCGGCCGGGGGTTTGGTGACACCGGCCGTCACATCCGACGGCAGCGGATCGCCGGCGGTAAGGCCGGTGTTCTCGCCGTCCCAGTAAGTTCGGATGGCTGCGAGATCGAAGATCGCGCGGCGGCCCAGGGCGCGTACCAGCACCTTGTTGGAGGCGGTGTAGACGACCACTTCATTCGGGTTGCGCTCGCCGACGATGACATAGCGGCACAGTGCGTCGCTGGTATTGATCAGGCAATGCCCCGCCGCGGCACCGGCGGGAAAGCAGATGTAGTCGCCGGACTTCATGGCATAGGCCGCGTCGCCGACATACGCGG
>NZ_RZRR01001013.1:0-1823 GCF_003998555.1 Mesorhizobium sp. M7A.F.Ca.CA.002.09.1.1
CTCCCCCCTCGTGGGGGAGATTGGTAGCTTCATGCCCCGACTTGCCTCACCCGCCCACAAGCGGCATAGATCATCCATGGAAACCTATCGCCCGCGCCGCTCCGTGCTCTACATCCCGGCCTCCAGCGACAAGGCCTTGGCCAAGATCGCGCAGCTTGCCTGCGATGCCATCATCATCGACCTGGAAGACGCCGTCGCTCCGGCCGACAAGATCGCCGCCCGCGAAAAACTGGCCGGCATTTTCGCCGGCCATTCCGAGAGACGCTGCGAGATGATCGTGCGCATCAATGCGATATCAGGCGAATGGGGCGCCGACGACCTGCTGGCTGCCGCAAGCTGCGAACCCGACGGCATCCTTCTGCCCAAGGTCGACACGCCGCGCGACCTGCTCGCGGCCGGCGACGTGCTCGACGATAATTTCGCTCCCCACAGCGTGAAACTATGGGCGATGATCGAGACGCCCAAGGCGCTGCTCAACATCGGCGCCATCGCCGAACTTGGCCGCGATCCGGCCTCGCGGCTCAATTGTTTCGTTGCCGGAACGAATGATCTGGTCAAGGAGACCGGCATTCTGGCGACGCCTGACAGGCGCTACCTCGTGCCATGGCTGATGCAGATGGTGCTGGCCGCACGCGCCGGCGGCATCGACATGCTCGACGGCGTCTCCAACGATTTTCGCGACCTCGACGCTTTCGCCCATGAATGCGCGGAAGCCGCGGCCATGGGGTTCGACGGCAAGAGCCTCATCCACCCGGCCCAGATCGAAGCCGCCAACCGCGCCTTCGTGCCGTCCACGGAAGCGGTGGCCGAGGCACGCTCGGTGAAGGAAGCCTTCGCGCTCGCCGAGAATGCCGGCAAGGGCGTGATCGCGCTGAACGGCAGGATGGTCGAGCGGCTGCATCTGGCGAAGGCCGAAAAACTGCTGGCGAAGGCAGCCGCCATCGGGTCATAAATGCTCGATGGATGCGAGCGGGCTACAGCTACTCACGACAGGAATTGAACAATGAAACTCTACCGCTTTCTGTCCGCTCCGGACGATGCCAGCTTCTGCCACAAGGTGACAGCGGCGCTGAACAAGGGCTGGCATCTGTTCGGCTCGCCGACCTATGCCTACGACAAGAAGGCCAAAGCGATGCGTTGCGGCCAGGCCGTGGTCAAGGATATCGACGGTCAGGAATACGGGCCCGATACCAAGCTGAGTGACTGGTAGATTTGAAAAGCTCCGACGCAGGGTGTGTTGAGATTCAGGTCAGGCCGAGTCGAAAATGGTGGTTTCCGAGAACCGGAGCGGAGCGTACTTTTGGGTACGTGAGCACCGTTCTACCGCGACGCGGTAGAGCGGGGAAGCGCAGGAAGCCATCATTTGCAGGCCGGCATCACCTGAATATCAGCGCACCCTACTCCGCCGCCTCTTCGATCTTCTCCATATCATCGTCCGACAGGCCGAAATGGTGGCCGATCTCGTGGATCAGCACGTGGGTGACGATGTCGCCCAGCGTCTCTTCGTTCTCGGACCAGTAATCGAGGATGGCGCGGCGGTAGAGCGTGATGCGGTTCGGGCCTTCCCCGGTCTGCGGGTTCCAGCGCTCGGCGATGCCGCGTCCCTCGAACAGGCCGAGCAGGTCGAATGGCGTTTCCAGCGACAGATCGTCCATGATTTCGTCGGTCGGGAATTCGGCGATCTGGATGACGATCTCGCCGGTCAGCTTGCGAAAATCCTCCGGCAGATGGGCGTACGCCTCCAGCGCCAGGAACTCCATTTCGTCCATCGAGGGCGAGAGTTCGTCGTGCCAGGTGCGGGTCTTGTAGATGCGGGCCATGCT
>NZ_RZRR01001014.1:0-1820 GCF_003998555.1 Mesorhizobium sp. M7A.F.Ca.CA.002.09.1.1
GTGCTGCTCCCGTCGTTGCCCGCGCAGCGCGCGAAAAGGGCATCCTCACCGTCGGCGTCGTCACCAAGCCGTTCCACTTCGAAGGCCAGCGCCGCATGAAGACCGCGGACTTCGGCATCGAGGAATTGCAGAAATGCGTCGATACGCTGATCGTCATCCCCAACCAGAACCTGTTCCGGCTGGCCAATGACAAGACCACCTTCGCCGATGCCTTCGCCATGGCCGACCAGGTGCTCTATTCCGGTGTCGCCTGCATCACCGACCTGATGGTCAAGGAAGGTCTGATCAATCTCGATTTCGCCGACGTGCGCTCGGTCATGCGCGAGATGGGCAAGGCGATGATGGGCACCGGCGAAGCTTCGGGCGAGGGCCGCGCGATGGCCGCCGCCGAAGCGGCGATCGCCAACCCGCTGCTCGACGAAACCTCGATGAAGGGCGCCAAGGGCCTGCTGATCTCGATCACGGGCGGCCGCGACCTGACGCTGTTCGAAGTCGACGAAGCGGCGACCCGTATCCGCGAGGAAGTCGACCAGGACGCCAACATCATCCTGGGCGCCACTTTCGACGAGGAACTCGAAGGCGTCATCCGCGTCTCGGTGGTTGCCACCGGCATCGACAAATCGGCGGCTGAAATCGCCGCTGCGCCGATCTCGATCCGCACGGCGCCTCCGAAGCCGGTCAGCCGCCCGGCGGCTCAGATCGCGGAGGCTCGCCCGGCGCCTGTTCAGCAGGCGGCCTACGAGCCACGCGCTGTCGACCCTGTCGCCGAAGCCATCCAACTGGCCGAAGCCAATGCCGCGGCGATGGCGCAGGCGCGCCCGGCTCCTGTCGCTCACGCAGAAGATTTCCGCCCACAGAGCAAGATCTTCCAGGCGCCGCCAGCACAGCCGATGCCGCAGCCGGTGGTCCAGCAGATGCAGCCGGCCCCGCAGCCGCGCGAGATGCTGCGCGAAGCCCCGCAGCCTGTTGCCATGGCACCTCAGCGTATGCCGCGCGTCGAGGACTTTCCGCCGGTCGTCAAGGCCGAGGTGGATGCCAAGAGCCGCCCGGTGGACCACGAGAACAACAGCGGACCGATGGGCCTGCTGAAGCGCCTGACCAACGGACTGACCCGCCGCGAGGAAGAACCCGCAAGGCTGCAGCCGGCGCAGCCGCGTGAGCCCAAGCTGCGCCAGGCGGCGCCCGAAGTGCGCCGCCTCGCCAGCCAGGATGCGCAGCTCTATGCGCCGCGCCGTGGCCAACTCGACGATCAGGGCCGCCTGACGCCGCAGGTGAGGACGACTCAGGAAGACGATCAGCTGGAGATTCCGGCGTTCCTGCGCCGCCAGGCCAACTGATTGGTAAACGGACTGTAACATTTGTTAACAGGCAAGCGAGGAATCGCTTGCCTGTTAACGTTTTAAATGATGTGATTTCAATAACTTACAAAGTCGCACCCATTCCAGTTCGCGGTTACACAGAGTAAGAAACCGTGATTTGGAGTCTCCCTGACGGGACATTATCTTCGCTGCCTACCATCATCGGTTTGCCGGGATTTCGGGGGAAGTCGCCCTGCCAACCGATTCACACAAGAGCCGCGCCCTCGGGCTGGAGAAGCGGACCTAGGCATTACGGGCTTATGGGGATTGTCTTGCACGACTATCAGACGACATTGAAGACGCGCGCGTCGCTTACCGGCACCGGCGTCCACAGCGGCAAGGAAGTGTCCATCAGCTTCATGCCGGCGGATGCCGACACCGGCATCGTTTTCCAGCTTTTCAACGGTGCCGAGCAGGGCCGCGAGTTTCGTGCCCTGGTTTCGGAAGTCGGCGCCACCGACC
>NZ_RZRR01001015.1:0-1818 GCF_003998555.1 Mesorhizobium sp. M7A.F.Ca.CA.002.09.1.1
GACATCTCGCACACGTCCGAGATCATTGAACATGCGGCTGATTCGTCCGAACATGCCGATGCGTCCGAGCATGGCGAGGATTCGGCCGAGCAGGACGAAGGCGAAATCCGCGAAGGCGGCCCGACGTCGATCGCCGCCTCGGTCGAGGCCGATGTGATTTCCGAAGCCGTCCCGCTGGCCGAACAAGGCAGCGAAGCGACCTCCGGCGACAATGATCGCGGCATGCTGGAAGAAGTGCAGTCCTCGCATCCGGACGATCACGAGGTCGAATCGGTCGGCGCCGAGGATGCGCTGGAAGAAGTGCGCAACCGCCGCAAGCCGGTGCGCCGCCAGTACAAGATCCAGGAAGTGATCAAGCGCCGGCAGATCCTCCTGGTGCAGGTCGTCAAGGAAGAGCGCGGCAACAAGGGCGCGGCGCTGACCACCTATCTGTCGCTGGCCGGCCGCTATTCGGTGCTGATGCCGAACACGGCGCGTGGCGGCGGCATTTCGCGCAAGATCACCAGCGCGGTCGACCGCAAGCGGCTCAAGGAGGTCGTCGCCGATCTCGAAGTGCCGCAGGGCATGGGCGTCATCCTGCGCACCGCCGGCGAGAGCCGCACCAAGGCAGAGATCAAGCGCGACTACGAATATCTGATGCGGCTTTGGGAAAATGTCCGCAATCTCACCTTGCAGTCCACGGCCCCTGCCCTGGTCTACGAGGAAGGCAGCCTGATCAAGCGCTCGGTGCGCGACCTCTACAACAAGGATATCGACGAGATTCTTGTCTCCGGCGAGGAAGGCTACCGCGAGGCCAAGGACTTCATGCGCATGCTGATGCCGAGCCACGCCAAGGTGGTTCAGCCGTTCCGCGACACGACGCCGATCTTCGTGCGCAACGGCATCGAGGCACAGCTCGACCGCATGCTGCAGCCGCAAGTGACGCTGAAGAGCGGCGGCTACATCATCATCAACCAGACCGAAGCGCTGGTTGCCATCGACGTGAATTCGGGCCGCTCCACCAAGGAGCACTCGATCGAGGACACCGCGCTCCACACCAATCTGGAAGCGGCCGAGGAAGTCGCGCGTCAGCTAAGGCTGCGCGATCTTGCCGGCCTGATCGTCATCGACTTCATCGACATGGAGGAGAACCGCAACAACCGCTCCGTCGAGAAGCGGCTGAAGGATCACCTCAAGAACGATCGTGCGCGCATCCAGGTCGGCCGTATCTCGCATTTCGGCCTGATGGAGATGTCACGCCAGCGCATCCGCGCCAGCGTGCTGGAATCGACCATGAAGCCTTGCCCGCATTGCGGCGGCACCGGCCATGTGCGCTCCGATTCGTCGGTCGCGCTGATGGTGGTGCGGGCGATCGAGGAATTCCTGCTCAAGGATTCGCGCAGCCACATCACGGTGCGGACGCCGGCGGCGACAGCACTCTACGTGCTCAACCACAAGCGCGGCACGCTGGTGGAACTCGAAAGCCGCTTCGGGCTGACGATCACCGTCGAGGCCGACGATTCGGTGGGTTCGCAGCACTATGCGATCTTCCGCGGCGCGTTGGCTGAAAAGCCGGAAGGCTTTGTCGAGGCGCGCAGCTTCCCGGCCTATGTCGAGCCGGACGAGCCCGAGGATGAGATTGCCGTCATCGAGGAAGACGACGAGGCGCCGATCCAGGCAGAACAGCCACGCCAGCAGCCGCAGCAACAGCAGCCGCGGCCCGCTGCCGGTGGTGAGGAAGGCGAAGGCCGCGACCGCAAGCGCCGCAAGCGTCGGCGTCGGCGTGGCGGCAAGGATCGCGATCGCGAACATGGCGCCCCTGCGGACGGTGCTTCCGTC
>NZ_RZRR01001016.1:0-1815 GCF_003998555.1 Mesorhizobium sp. M7A.F.Ca.CA.002.09.1.1
GGCCAAGATGAGCCCGTTGGAGAGCACCGCGATGATCAGGCCGCCGATCAGCGTTCCCCAGATCGAGCCGACGCCGCCGACGAAGCTGGTGCCGCCGAGAATGACCGCGGCAATGGCGTCGAGTTCGTAGGACTGGCCCAGCTGCAAGCCGTTGGCGGCGTAGAGCCGGGCCGCCGACATGGCGCCGCCGAGGCCGGCCAGCAGGCCGGAAACGCCATAGACGAAGAGCAGCACCAGCGGCACCTTGATACCGGTCAGCCGCGCCGCTTCGGCATTGCCGCCGACGGCGTAGATCCAGGTGCCGAGCACGGTGCGCTTGAGCACCAGCCAGGACAGCACCACCACCGACAGTGCGATGATGACCAGCCACGGGATGCCGAACAGCGAACCGTTGCCGATGAAATCGAACGGCAGGTCCGAATTGAACACCGTGGTGTCCTGGCCGAGCAGGCGGGCGACACCGCGCACCGCGGTCAGCGAACCCAGCGTGACGATGAAGGGCGGCAGCTTGATGTAGGCGATGAGCAGCCCGTTGATGAGGCCGAAGCCGAGGCCGACCAGAATGGCCGCCGGCACGCCGAGCAAACCCCAGTCCGGCACCAGCGATACGATCACCGCCACCATCGCCGATGCGGCGAGGATGGCGCCGACGGACAGGTCGATGCCGCCGGTGAGGATGACGAAGGTCATGCCGGCCGCCAGCACGATGTTGATCGACGACTGCTGGGTGACGATCAACAGGTTGGTCTCGGTCAGGAAGCGCGGGTTCAGGAACTGGAAGCCGGCCGCCAGCAGGATCAGCACCGGCAGCATGCCAAGGGCAGCGAAAGCCGTGCGCAACCGTCGGCTCGTGCCGGTGGCCTGGCCGCCTGCGCTGATCTCGGTCGCCTTGTCGGTCATTGCTGAGCCGCTCCCGTTGCAAGTTCCATGATTTCCTCCTGGCTTAGCGGTTCGCCTTGCGATGCCGTCACCTCGCCCGATATCTTTCCGTCGCGCATCACCAGCACGCGATCGGCGACGCCGATCACCTCGGGCAGTTCGCTGGAGATCATCAGGATGGCGATGCCCTGCTTGGCGAGATTGTCGATCAGCCGGTAGATTTCCGATTTCGCTCCGACATCGACGCCGCGGGTCGGCTCGTCGAGGATGACGACCTTCGGCTCGGTCTCGAGCAGGCGGGCGAGCAGCACCTTCTGCTGGTTGCCGCCCGACAGCGAGCCGGCATTGGCCTGCACCGAACTGGTGCGGATGGAGAGATCGGCAACGGCCTTGGAAGCACGCCTTTCGGCGGCCGCGAAGTCGCGCAAGCCGCCGGCGCGCGAATCCCGCGCCAGCACGCCCATGCTGATATTGTCGGAGATCGACATGTCGAGGAACAGGCCGAGTTCCTTGCGGTCCTCGGTCAGATAGGCGATGCCGGCATCGAGCGCCTCGCGCGGCGAGCCGATGGTTACAGGTTTGCCGTCGAGTTCCAGCGTGCCTGAAATGTGCCTGTCGGCGCCGAAGATCAGCCGCGCAAGCTCTGTGCGGCCGGAACCGACCAGACCCGCCAGCGCCAGCACCTCGCCCTTGTGCAGGTCGAACGAACAGTTTTTCAGGAGACGGCCGTCGGACATGGCGCGCACCGAGAGCGCCACCGCGCGCTTTTCATCCGGCGGCCGATGATCCTTCTTGTAGAAAGCCGACAAATCGCGGCCGACCATCATCGAGACGAGGCGCGAGGCACTGAGGTCGGCACGCTCGAGCGTGCCGACATAACCGCTGTCGCGCAGCACGCTGACGCGGTCGGCAAGCTGGTAGACCTCTTCCATGCGG
>NZ_RZRR01001017.1:0-1813 GCF_003998555.1 Mesorhizobium sp. M7A.F.Ca.CA.002.09.1.1
CATCACCTGTCCGAGCGACATCGAGCCTTCGAGGAATTTCGGCGCGCAAAGCAGGACCGGCACGACCGGCGCAAACAGGCTCGACCCCTGCGACACCAGCGCCGTGCGCATGTGCTGGCCCGTCAGCAGCGCCCATTGCCTGAGCACATGACCGAAATTCCTGTCGATGCCGCTGCGCTCCTCCTCCTCGCCGCCGAGCAATGCGATGCTCTCGCCGTTTTCGCGTACCCGCGTCAGCGTGTAGCGGAATTCGGCTTCCGCCTGGTTCTTCTGCTCGGAGAGGCGGACGAAATGCCGGCCGATGACCACCATCGACGTGGAGGTGATGGCGGCATAGATGACTGCGGTGATGACGAGGAAGCCGGGAATGGTCAGGTTTTCGCCACCGATCGGCAAAGTGAGCGCGCCGCCGATCGTCCACAGCACCACGATGAAGGTCGAGGCCGACAGGAACGCATTGAGGACGCCGGAGATGAAATCGACCGGTGACTCGGTGGCGATCCGCAGATCCTCCGTGAGGCGGGCTTCGGGGTTCGAGTGGTCGCCGGCGACGAGATTCAACTGGTAGTAGCGGCCATTGGCAAGCCAGCGTGCGATGACGGCGGTGGTCAGCCAGGAACGCCAGCGGCGCTGGATCGTCATGCGCAGATAGACCTGCGCGACCACAAGGCCCGCGCTTCCAGCGACGAGCGGCAGGAATATGGCGCTAAGCACATAAACGGTGTGGACGTTGCGTTGCTCGATGGCGTCGAAGAAGGAGCGGTTCCAGACGTTGATCCCGTATTGAAAGCCGACATTGACGCAGATCAGGATCAACAGCCCGATCGTGAGCGGCCAGGCAAGCCCATCGCCCCGCCTGGCCCAGTAGCCGCGCCCGCTGATCCAGAAACGCCGCAGCAGGTATTTCCGGCGCGCCTGCTCGGCTTCTTCGGGCGTCAGTTGCGGATCCGGCTCGACAGCCTCCGGTGGCGGTCCCGGCTGGCCGTCGACCTCGGGGGCAGCTTCGGCAGTCGGCGGTTTTTTTTCGCGCAGATCCTCTTGGCGCGGCCTGTGGTCACGCGGCGCTTGCTGTCGCGGCTTCAAGGCACCGCGCGGTTTGATGCCGTCGGCCTGTTTCAATTTGGGTTTCGCCTCGGACATACGCTCCGACAACGACCTCAAAATCAAAAGGTTTCACGACGACAGCCGATATCAATGCGCAGTGCCGTAGCCGGCTCCAAAAACCTTTTCGCCGCCGATCCAGACGCCCTTCGGGTCGAGATCGTCCGACAGCGCGACAATATCCGCAGCCGTGCCGTTGGCGAATCGGCCAAGCCGGTGCGACTGGCCGATTGCTTGCGCCGGATAGAGCGAAGCCATGCGCAAGGCCTCGGAAAGCTCGACCCCGATGACGCGGTGGGTGAAACGAATGGCCGAGATCATGTCGAGATCGGCGCCCGCCAGCGTTCCGTCGCCGAGCCGCAGGCTGCCATGCCTGCGATAGACGGTACGGCCGTTGAGCGTGAACGACGTCATGTCGGTGCCGATTGTCGCCATGGCGTCGGTGACCAGAACGATCCTGGCCGGCCCCTGCTTGGCGCGCAGTGCGATCTTGATGGTGGCCGGATCGACATGGATGCCGTCGGCGATGAGACCGGCCGACAAGGCGCCGATGTCGATGGCGGCGCCCGCCAGGCCAGGCTCGCGATTGCCGATCTGGCTCATCGCATTGAACAGGTGGGTAACCATCGAGGCGCCCGCCGCGGCAAAGGCGCTGGCGGTGGCGTAGCCGGTGTCGGAATGGCCAAGGCTGACGATGACGCCGGCCTTAGTC
>NZ_RZRR01001018.1:0-1813 GCF_003998555.1 Mesorhizobium sp. M7A.F.Ca.CA.002.09.1.1
GTCCAGCACATAGAGCACGCCGGTCAGGCCGGAGCCGATCTGCGATGCCAGCCGGATGCGCTGGCTCTCGCCGCCCGACAGCGTGCCGGAATTGCGCGACAGCGTCAGATAGTCGAGCCCGACATCGTTGAGGAAGCGCAGCCGTTCACGGATTTCCTTGAGCACACGCACCGCGATTTCGTTCTGCTTGTCGTTGAGCGACGCGGGCAGGTCGGTGAACCACTGGTCGGCCTTGCGGATGGAAAGCTCGGTGACTTCGCCGATGTCCCTGCCGGCGATCTTCGCCGCCAGCGACTCGGGCTTCAGCCGATAGCCCTTGCAGACCGGGCAGGGTGTGGCCGACATGAAGCGCTCGATCTCCTCGCGCATCCAGGCGGATTCGGTCTCTTTCCAGCGCCGCTCGAGATTGGGGATGACGCCTTCGAAAGTCTTCGTCGTCTTGTAGGAGCGCAGGCCGTCATCATACTGGAAGGTGATCTCGCGCTCGCCGGTGCCGCGCAGGACGGCTTCCTTGGCCTCTTCGGACAAATCCTTGAACTTGTCGCCGAGCTTGAAGCCATAGGCCTTGCCCAATGCCTCCAGCGTCTGCGCGTAATAGGGCGAGGTCGACTTCGCCCACGGGCTGACGGCGCCGTCGCGCAGCGAGATGTTTTCATCCGGCACGATCAGATTGCCGTCGATGGCGCGCTGGCTGCCGAGACCGTCGCAAGTCGGGCAGGCGCCGAACGGATTGTTGAACGAAAACAGCCGCGGTTCGATTTCCGGAATGGTGAAGCCGGAGACCGGGCAAGCGAACTTTTCCGAGAACAGGATGCGCTCATGCGTCTCGTTCTTCGACTTGTTGACCGAATCCTCGCCGGTCTGGCTGGAATCGAGCGGCTTGTCGGCGAATTCGGCGACCGCCAGCCCATCGGCCAGCTTCAGCGCCGTTTCGATGGAATCGGCAAGCCGCGTCGCGAGATCGCCGCGCACGACGATGCGGTCGACGACGACATCGAGGTCATGCTTGTACTTCTTGTCCAGCGCCGGCACGTCGGCGATCTCATAGAAGACGCCGTCGACCTTGACGCGCTGAAAGCCCTTCTTCTGCAGTTCCAGCAACTCCTTGCGGTACTCGCCTTTGCGGCCGCGCACCATCGGCGCCAGAATGAACAGGCGCGTGCCTTCCTCGATCGCCAGCACGCGGTCGACCATCTGCGAAACCGTCTGGCTCTCGATCGGCAGGCCGGTGGCCGGCGAATAGGGGATGCCGACGCGCGCAAAAAGCAGGCGCATATAGTCGTAGATCTCGGTGACGGTGCCGACCGTCGAACGCGGGTTCTTCGATGTGGTCTTCTGCTCGATGGAAATGGCAGGCGACAGGCCGTCGATCTGGTCGACGTCAGGCTTCTGCATCATTTCGAGGAATTGCCGCGCGTAGGCCGACAGGCTTTCGACGTAGCGGCGCTGGCCCTCGGCATAGATCGTGTCGAAGGCAAGCGATGACTTGCCGGACCCCGACAGGCCGGTCATGACAATCAGGCTGTCACGCGGCAGGTCGAGATCGACATTCTTCAGATTGTGTTCGCGCGCCCCGCGAATGGAAAGATATTTATGGTCGGCCATAGCCGGTCGCCGCCTCAGAATCTGGAATTTCCTGGAATGGCGGGTTTTCCCGGCCATCCCCTATGTAGGTAGTTTTGCCGCCACGTCGAGAGACGCCACAATTCCCGACAAAAGCGTTTAAGCGTCTTTCGCGTGAACGGGCAAGCGGAAAGAACAAAGGCCGAACACGCTCCTGACAAAGCTGTGCAAAAACTGACTTGTACGTAAC
>NZ_RZRR01001019.1:0-1813 GCF_003998555.1 Mesorhizobium sp. M7A.F.Ca.CA.002.09.1.1
CCAGGGGCCGCCATCGAGAAGGTAGGCGAGCAGGTACATGACGACGTAATTCAGCATCACCGTCGAAATGATCTCGCTGGTGCCGAACCTGGTTTTCAGTGCGCCGGCAAACAGGCCGAGCACGCCGCCGCCCGCCATTCCGGCCAGCGCGAGTGTGCAGACGGCCAGCCAGCCTGGCAATGGCGCTATCCAGAAACTCACCCAATAGGCGGCCATCGCGCCGGCGAACACCTGCCCCTCCTGGCCGATGTTCCAGATCTTGGCCCTGAATGCGAACACCGTGCCCAGCCCGACAAGCAACAGCGGGGTCGCCTTCGCCAGCGAACCGAGCAATGCGCCTTGGCTGCCGAATGCGCCGACGATCAGGGCCGTGAAGGCCCTTGCAGGATCGCCGCCGGAAAGCCTCAGCAAAACAGCGGAAGCCAGGAGAGCACCTGATATCGCCGCCGAATAGCAGACGACGTTCCATCCCAGGCTGCTGCCCGAGCGTCGTTGAAATGAAATCATTGAATTCCCTGCGTAAGCTGGCTGGCATCGCCTGCCATCATCATTCCAAGTTCGAGGAGGCTGGTCTCCTCGGGTCGCACGATGCCCATGATCCGGCCCTTGAACATGACCGCTATGCGATCGCAAAGGCGCAGCAGGTCTTCGAGTTCCTCTGAGGCCAGGAGGATCGCAAAGCCCGCGGCCCGCTTTTCCAGGATTTTCTCGTAGACGAATTCGGAGGCCGCAACGTCGAGCCCTCGCGTCGGCTGGTTGGCCAGCAACAGCCGCCGCGCATGCTGGAACTCGCGGGCAAGAATGACACGCTGCGCGTTGCCCCCCGACAGTCGCTCCACCGGGAGGTCCGCCGAGGCGGTCGCGACCTTGTATTCGTCGATCTTGCGCCTCGCCAACTCAGCCAGTTTGCGGCGATCGAGGAACGGACCACGACAATATTCCGGCGATCGCTGCCAGCCGAGGACAAGGTTTTCGGCGGTTCCGAACTCCGGGATCAACCCTTCGAGGAAACGATCGTCCGGAATGAAACCCACGCCGCTGTCGAGAATCTGGCGAGACGTCGGCGCGGTGACCGGGCTTCCTTCCAGCGAGAAACCGCCCGATTGAAGCGCGCGGACTCCCATCAGTACCTCGAACAGTTCCTTCTGGCCGTTGCCGGCAACGCCAGCCAGCCCGAGAACCTCGTTGGCGGCGACGGTAAACGTCACGTCCTTGAGGACATCCTCGCCCCATTCGCCAACCGCCGACACCTTTTCGACCGAGAGGATTTCTCCCGCCGGCGTGACGGAATTGTCCCTGACGTTTTTCGTCACCTTGTGCCCGACCATGAGGGCGGTAATCGCCTCGGCTGTCGTATTGGCGGTGTCCACCGTAGCGACGACCTTGCCTTTGCGCAGGATGGTGACCCTGTCGGATTGCATCACCTCGCGCAGCTTGTGACTGATCAGGACAATCGACAATCCACGCTTGCGCATCCCATCAAGGATGACGAAGAGCTGGTCGGATTGCTGCGGCGTCAGGACCGCCGTCGGTTCGTCCAGGATCAGCAGCTCGGCACCGAAATAGAGTGCTTTGAGGATTTCCACCCATTGCTGTTCACCGACCGACAATTGCCAGATTTCGCGATCGAGGTCGATGTCGATGCCGCAGTCCCTGCAGAGGCCGAGAACCCTGCGGCGGGCATCGGCCTTCCTCAGCAGCAACCCGACATCGGCACTGCCGACGATGATGTTTTCGAGCACGGTGAAGTTCGACACCAGCACGAAATGCTGGTGAACCATGCCGATGCCTAACCGCAAGGCATCGGCGGGAG
>NZ_RZRR01001020.1:0-1806 GCF_003998555.1 Mesorhizobium sp. M7A.F.Ca.CA.002.09.1.1
GCCGTTCTCGATCCCGCTCAAGGGCATCAACCTGAACGTCCGCGCCGGCGAGGTGATCGGCATCGCCGGCGTCGCCGGCAATGGTCAGGGCGAGTTCTTCGAATCCGTTTCGGGCGAAGTGCTGCAGCAGGATGCCGCCTCGGTGCGCATTCGCGGCAAGGATTCGGGAAGCCTCACCATCACCGGACGGCGCCTGCTGGGCGCTGCCTTCGTGCCGGAGGAGCGCCTCGGCCACGGTGCCGCACCGCGCATGAAGCTTTCCGAAAACCTGCTGCTGTCGCGCCATGCCACCGACGGCAAGGCGTTCGTCGGTTCCGGCGGAATGGTCAAGAGCGCCGCCATCCAGGCCGCGTCCCAACGCATCATCGAGGCGATGGACGTGCGCAAGAGCGCGCCGGATCCGGAGGCCGCGGCTCTTTCGGGCGGCAATCTGCAGAAATTCATCGTCGGCCGCGAACTCGACCGCCGGCCAAGCGTCATGGTGGTGAACCAGCCGACCTGGGGCGTCGATGCGGGCGCTGCCGCCCACATCCGCCAGGCCTTGATCGAGTTGTCGCGCAGCGGATCAGCGGTGCTGGTGATCAGCCAGGATCTCGACGAGCTGTTCGAGATCTCGGATGCGATCGCGGTCATGCACAATGGCGAGTTGTCGAAGCCGATGCCGATCGCCGAAGCGACCTTCGAGAAGGTCGGCTTGCTGATGGGTGGCGCCGAACCCGGTCACGCCGAACACACGTTGGAGACGGCATGATGCGCCTCGAACTCGTCAAACGCCCGCAGCGCTCCATGCTGTTTTCGGCCCTGTCGCCGTTCATCGCTTTCGCGCTGACCATCATTGCCGGGGCCGTCATGTTCGCACTGCTCGGCGTCAATCCGCTGACTGCGTTCAACATCTATTTCATCGAGCCGATCAGCCAAATCTGGCAGTTGCATGAGCTGGCGATCAAGGCCGCGCCGCTCATCCTGATCGCTGTCGGCCTGTCGGTTTGCTACAAGGCCAACATCTGGAACATCGGCGCCGAAGGCCAGTTCATCCTCGGCGGCATCGTTGGCTCGATGCTTCCAGTACTGTTTCCGCAGTTCGAAGGCCCGCTGGTGCTGCCGTTGATGCTGTTGCTCGGCATGGTCGGAGGTGCGGCCTATGCGGCGATCCCGGCTCTGCTCAAGACGCGCTTCGGCACCAACGAGATCCTGACCAGCCTGATGCTGGTCTATGTCGCGCAACTTTTCCTTGACTGGCTGGTGCGCGGCCCCTGGCGCGATCCGCAGGGCCATGGCTTCCCGCAGACCATCCAGTTCAACGATTCGGCCGTGTTGCCGGAACTGATGCCGGATGCCGGACGGGCAAACTGGGGTTTTGTCTTCGCGCTGGTCGCCGCGGTGCTGGTCTGGATCCTGATGAGCCGCATGCTGAAAGGTTTCGAGGTGCGCGTGCTGGGCTCGAGCCCGCGGGCAGGACGCTTCGCCGGCTTCGGCCTCAACCGGATGGTGTTCTTTGCCTTCCTGCTGTCGGGCGCGCTGGCGGGACTTGCCGGCATCTCGGAGGTCTCGGGCGCCATCGGCCAGCTGCAGCCCGTCATTTCGCCCGGCTACGGCTTCACCACCATCATCGTGGCGTTCCTCGGCCGTCTCAACCCGCTTGGCATCGTTGCCGCCGGACTGGTGCTGGCACTGACCTATCTCGGCGGCGAAGCAGTGCAGAGCGCGCTCGGCATCTCCGACAAGGTGGCGCGGGTGTTCCAGGGCATGCTTTTGTTCTTCGTGCTCGGCTGCGACACGCTCATCCACTACCGCATACGTCTGGTC
>NZ_RZRR01000101.1:0-9709 GCF_003998555.1 Mesorhizobium sp. M7A.F.Ca.CA.002.09.1.1
TTACAAGCCTGCCCCGAACGAAACAACGCCTCGATGCGGCGCCCGATCCGGCGCTGTCGAACCGCATGGTCCTGCCGGAAAGCCGCACTGGCTTCTGGCGTCCTGCGCTGGCGTCGAGATATGCAAGACAGGGGTGGAAATGACCGAGATCAGCACAAACAAGGTCGACTGGCGCGGATTATGGGCAAGCGGCGACCTGGCGCGCTTCTGCTTCATCAGCCTCGGCATCCTGTTGCACGCCACCAACGAGACGATGGTGGCAACGGTGATGCCGGCCATGGTCGGCGAACTGGCGGGCGTGCAGCTCGTCGGCTGGTCGCTGGCGATCTACGAACTCGGTGCCATCGTTGCCGGCGCGGCCGCCGGACGGCTGGTGAGTTATGTCCCCTTGCGCACCAACATGGTGGTCGCAGCCCTGCTCTACGCAGCAGGCGCCCTGATCTGCGCCACCTCGCCTTCCATGCAACTGTTCCTCGCCGGCCGCCTGATCGAAGGACTTGGCGGCGGTGCGCTGGTGTCGCTGGCCTTCGTCTCGGTCGAACGACTGTTCTCGCGCGCCATCTGGCCGCAGCTTTTCGGCATCATGTCGGCGATCTGGGGCGTCGCCGCCTTCAGCGGACCATTGCTCGGCGCGATCATGACCGAGCTTTTGTCATGGCGCTGGGCCTTCGGCATCTTCACCCTCGGCGGCGCAGCCATGGCGCTGGCAAGTTTCATCGTGCTCGACACGCCGGAGGCGACGAGGCCGAAGGCGAGCGCAGGCGGGGCGCCGCCCTTCCCGTTCGCGGCCCTTGCCTGCCTTGCCGTTGCCGTGGTGCTGATCGCCTCGGCCGGCGTCGACATCGCCTTGCTGCGCTCTTCGCTGCTGATGGCCTTCGGCCTCATCGGCCTGCTGCTGTTCTTCACCATCGACGCGCTGAAGCCGCTTTCGCGGCTGTTCCCGGCGCGGCTGTTCTCATGGCGCACGCCGGTCGGCGCCGGCATGACCATGGTTGCCGCTTTTTCGGTGGCCACCTGTTCCTTCGGCGTCTACGGGCCGCTGCTGCTGACCAGCCTTCACGACATTCCGCTGCTGACCACCGGCTACATCATCGCCGCCGAATCGATCGCCTGGTCGATCCTGTCGATCCTGGTCGCCAACGCGCCGCCGCGGCGCGAGCGGCTGATCATCATCGGCGGCGCGGTGATGATCGCGGCCGGCATCGCCGGCTTTGCCTACACGATACCCCTGGGCTCCATCCCGCTCATCCTGATCTGTGCCCTGTTGCAAGGCGGCGGCTTCGGCATCGCCTGGCCGTTCCTGACACGCGTCATCGTCGCCTCCGCCCCGAAGAGCGAGCAGACCATCGCCTCGGCGGCGGTGCCGACCATGCAGCGCATCGGCTACGCCGTGGGTGCAGCCCTTGCCGGCATCGTCGCCAATGCCAGCGGCTTTTCGCAAGGTTTGAACCACGACGCGGCGGCGAATGTCGCGTCCTGGCTGTTTCTTGCCTTCGTCCCGCTCGGCATTGTCGGCTGTCTCGCGGCCTTGCGGGTTTCCAAGCCGCTTGGCCAGCAGCTGGAAGCTACTGGCTAGAAGCGCCCAACCCGCTCATTCGACCTCGCGCAGGCGGTAGCCGACGCCGGTCTCGGTGGTGATGTAGCGTGGCTGGTCGGGGCTCTTCTCGATCTTCTGCCTGAGCTGGCGCACATAGACCCTGAGATACTGCACGTCGGACGAGTCGCCCCAGACCTGCTTCAACAGGAAATGGTGGGTCAGCACCTTGCCGGCGTGCTGCACCAGCATGCGCAGGATGTCGTATTCCTTCGGCGACAGCTTTACCTCCTTGCCCTCGACCTTGACGATGCGCTTGACCAGATCGACGCTGAGATCGCCGGTCTGGAAAATCGGCTTCTCTCCCTGCTGCTGGAACTTGTGGCGGAGCGCCACGCGGATGCGTGCGACCAGTTCGTTCATGCCGAAGGGTTTGGTGACATAGTCGTCGGCGCCGAGCTCCAGGGCCTGGACGATACCGGCCTCGTCGGTCCGGCTGGACAGGATGACCACCGGAATGTCGAGGCCGTCGTCGCGCCATTTGCGCAGCAACTCATGGCCGCTAATGCCGGGCAGGCCAAGGTCGAGCAGGACGAGGTCCGGCTTCTCCGCCTCCATCAGCTCGATGGCCGCCCTGGCATTCGGCGCCTCGCTGATCGCGTAGCCCTGGCTGCCGAGGCCGACGCGCAGCAGCTTGCGGATCGGCGGCTCGTCATCGACGACCAGTATCCTGACGTTCGAGTTTGTCATGCCAGGTCACCCACATCGTCGGTATTCGAAGCGTCGAAGTTGGGCGGATTTGCCGGCTTGGGCATTTTGATGGTGAAGACCGCGCCCGAACCGTCGGTCCGGTTTGCCGCCGTGATCGTGCCACCCATCGCCTCTATGAAGCCGCGGCAGATCGACAGGCCGAGCCCGGTGCCGGCGCGGATCTGGTCGCGCTTGCGCACCCGGTAGAAGGTGTCGAAAATCCGTTCCAGATCGCCGGGAGGAATGCCCGGCCCTTCATCCATGATCTGCAGCAGGACGGAGCCATTGTCGGTCCAGCCCTGGACGCGGATCGTCGAGCCGGCCGGGGCATATTTCGCCGCATTGTCGAGAAGATTGAACAACGCTTGCTCGAACAGCACCGGGTCGACCTTCAACATCGGCAAATCCCTGGGGATGTCCGTCTCGATCTTGTGCTCGCCGATGATTTTCCTGGCCCTTTGCAGGGCGGAGCCGACGATGTCGCCGACATAGTGAAAGGCGTAGTTCGGCTCCATCGCGCCGGACTCGATCTTGGTCATGTCGAGCAGATTGGCGATGAAGCGGTTCAACCGCTCGGATTCGTCGAGCACCGTCGACAGCAGTTCGGCCCGATCCGGTTCGGGAAGTGCTGCTGAAAAATCCCGCAGCGTGCCGGCGGCGCCCATGATGGCGGCGAGCGGCGTCTTCAGATCATGGGAAATGGAGGTGAGCAGCGCCGAGCGCAGCCTGTCCGCCTCGGCGGCGAGCTTGGCCCGGTCGACGTCGGCGACCAGTTGGATACGCTCGATGGCGACTGCCGCCTGGTCGGCCAGTGCGTCGAGAAGCCGCTGCTGCTCGGGCGTCAGCAACGGTCCCTGCTTGTCGTTGTCGAGGCCGACGACGCCGATGGCCGTGCGCCCGGTCCGCAAGGGCAGATAGAGGCGCTTGGCACCCGGAAGCGTGTCGGCGCCGCGACCTGCGGCACGATTGTGCTCCCAGGCCCAGCGGGCGGCGGCGATGTCGGCTTCGGCCAGCGTGTCATCAGGCGGATAGCCGGCCTTGACGGTGATCGTCCCGTCTTCCGGCAAAAGCAGCACCACGCGCAGCTTCAGCATCGAGGCGATCTGGAAGGCGGTGGCCCAGAGGACGTCGTCCAGCGTCCCGGCGCCGGCGAGCTTCTTCGAAAAGAGGTAGATATCCTCCGTCGCCCGCGCCCGCGAGCGGGCGGCGACCGCCTGGCGCTGCACGCGCGCCGTCAGATTGCTGGCAATGACCGCAACGACGAGAAAGACGCCAAGCGCGACGATGCTCTCCGGATCCCTGATCGTCAGCGTATAGCGCGGCTCCAGGAAGAAATAATTGAAAGCAAGGGCGCTGACGAAACAAGCATACAGAGCCGGCCACAGGCCGCCGGTCACCGCCGATGCCAGCACCCCGATGAGCAGAATGATCGCCAGATTGCGAACGTCGAGAAACTGATCGAGAAGGACGGCGAAGGCGAGCGAGCCGATGACAAAGGCCGTCGCCTTGAGATAGGGCCAGATTTCGAACTGCCACTGCTCGTCGGCCGCCTTGACGCTCCGCGACGCCGCCTCGGTGCCGCGTTCGCTTCCCGAAATGACATGGACGCTGATATCGCCGGCATTGCGGATGAGATCGTAGGTGAGCGAGCCTTCGATCAATTCGCGCCAGCGCGACCGGGTCGGCCTGCCGACGACGATATGGGTAAAATTGTTCGCCGTCGCATAACGCACGATGTCCTGCGCCACATTCTGACCCGGAATGGTCGTCACCTCGGCGCCAAGCTGCTGGGCAAGGCGCAGGTTCGTCGCCAGCCGGTCCTTGTCATTCTCGGGCATGCTGGCCGAGCGCGTGCTGTCGACGTGCAGCGCCGTCCACGGCGCACGCAGCCGGTCGGCCAGCCTGCGCGCATAGCGCACGCGGGCCGCTCCTCCAGGTCGCGCGTCGAGGCAGACGAGGACCCTTTCGCCTGCCGCCCACGGTCCTGGAATGGCGTGCGCCTGCATATGGATGAGCAACTGGTCGTCGACACGCTGCGCGGTGCGGCGCAGCGCCAGTTCCCTGAGCGCCGTCAGATTGCCCGGCGAGAAATAGTTCTCGATCGCGCGCTGCGCGGTGTTGGGGAAATAGACCTTGCCTTCCTCGAGCCGCTTGATCAGGTCGTCGGGGGTGAGATCGATGATCTCGACATCGTCGGCCTGGTCGATGATGGAATCGGGAACCGTCTCGCGAACCCTGACCTTGGTGATCTGGGCGACGACGTCGTTCAGGCTTTCGACATGCTGGATGTTAAGCGTCGTATAGACGTCGATGCCGTGCGTCAGGATCTCCTGGACGTCGAGGTAGCGCTTGGGGTGGCGGCTGCCGGGCGCGTTGGTGTGGGCGAGCTCGTCGACAAGAACCAGCGCCGGGCGCCGGGCGAGGATGGCGTCGATATCCATCTCGTCGAGGATACGCCCCTTGTAGTCGACCTTGCGGCGGGGAATGACCTCATAGCCCTCGACCAGGGCCGTTGTTTCCTTGCGGCCATGCGTCTCGACGACGCCGATCACCACATCCACGCCGTCGGCCAGCCTGGCGCGGCCCGACATCAGCATCTCATAGGTTTTGCCGACGCCCGGTGCCGCGCCGAGGAAAATTCTCAGGCGGCCGCGACCCTCCCGCTCGGCATGGTCAAGCAGTGCGTCGGGCGAGGGTCTGGTGTCGCTGCTTCTGTCGTCAGGCATCGGGATCGATCATGGATGGCGCCGGGGGTACTGTCGATCCCCGGCCGCCGCCATTCACTCTTTCGCTACGTCCAGCGCAAGGTTGAGGCCAAGCACATTGACCACAGGCTCGCCCATGAAGCCGAGTTCCCTGCCCTCGACTTGGGCATCGACAAGCGCCTTGACCCTGGCTTCCTCGATGCCCCTGGCCTTGGCCACCCGAGCGACCTGGAAGTAGGCGGCTTCCGGGCTGATGTCGGGATCGAGGCCACTGCCGGACGTCGTCACCAGATCCATCGGAACAGGCTGGTTCGGGTTTTCCGCTTTCAACTTCTCGGCGTCGCCCTTGATGCGGTCGATCAGCTTGGGACTGGTCGGGCCGAGATTGCTGCCGCTCGAGGAGGCTGCATTGTAGCCGTCGCCGGCAGCCGAAGGGCGGCCGTGGAAATACTTGTCGCTGGCAAACCCCTGGCCGATCGATTCGGAGCCGATGATCTTGCCGTCCCTCTCGACCAGGCTGCCATTGGCCTGCCGCGGAAACAGCGCCTGGGCGATGCCGGTCATGCCCAGGGGATAGATCAGGCCGGTCAGGACCGTGAAGAAGACGATCATGATGATCGCGGGTCTTATCTGGGTGAGCATGGAGATGTTCCTCAAAGCAATTCCAGGAAAAGTGTGAAGCGGTTTTCCCTAGGGAATTGCGTTAAAACAAAGAGTTAAGCGAGGCCAAGCGTGGTGACGATCATGTCGATCGCCTTGATGCCGACGAAAGGCACGATGAGGCCGCCGAGGCCGTAGACGAGAAGATTGCGGCTGAGCAGCGCGCCGGCGCCGATGGCCCGATATTTGACGCCCTTCAGCGACAGCGGGATCAGCGCGATGATGATCAGCGCGTTGAAGATGATGGCCGACAGGATGGCACTCTGCGGCGTCGCCAGATGCATGACGTTGAGTGCCTGCAGCGGACCGGTCGTCTGTCCCGGTGCGACGTAGAAGACGGCGAACATCGCCGGGATGATGGCGAAATATTTGGCGACGTCGTTGGCGATCGAGAAGGTCGTCAGCGAACCCCGCGTCATCAAGAGCGCCTTGCCGATCTCGACGATCTCGATGAGCTTGGTCGGATCGCTGTCGAGATCGATCATGTTGCCGGCCTCGCGGGCGGCGACCGTGCCGGTGTTCATGGCGACACCGACATCGGCTTGCGCGAGGGCCGGCGCATCGTTGGTGCCGTCGCCGCACATGGCAACCAGCTTGCCCTTGGCCTGTTCGTCGCGGATCAGCTTCAGCTTGTCCTCCGGTGTGGCCTGGGCGAGGAAGTCGTCGACGCCGGCTTCCGCGGCGATCGCCGCCGCCGTCATCGGGTTGTCGCCGGTGATCATCACCGTGCGGATGCCCATGCGGCGCAGTTCGGTGAAGCGCTCCCTGATGCCGCCCTTGACGATGTCCTTGAGGTGGATGACGCCGAGCAGGCGGCCGTCGCGTTCGACCGCCAGCGGCGTGCCGCCGGACTTGGCGATCTCGTCGGCGATGGCCTGGAGATCCCTGACGGTATCGCTGCCGGGCCGCGTGGCATGGGCTGCGACCGTCGATTGGTTGACATGGGCAAGCACGGAATCCACGGCGCCCTTGCGCACCGACGAACCATCGATGTCGACGCCGCTCATACGGGTCTGTGCTGTGAAGGGCACGAAGGTGGCGTGCAGCGTTGCCATGTCGCGGGCGCGGATGGCGTATTTCTCCTTGGCCAGCACGACGATGGAACGGCCTTCCGGCGTTTCGTCGGCGAGCGAGGCAAGCTGGGCCGCGTCGGCCAGTTCCTGTTCGGTGACGCCCTTGACCGGGCGGAACTGCGTCGCCTGGCGGTTGCCGAGCGTGATCGTGCCGGTCTTGTCGAGCAGCAGCGTGTCGACGTCGCCTGCGGCTTCCACGGCGCGACCCGACATGGCCAGCACGTTGAATCGCACCAGGCGGTCCATCCCGGCGATGCCGATGGCCGAAAGCAGCGCCCCGATCGTGGTCGGGATCAAGGTGACGAACAGCGCCACCAGAACGGTCACCGAAATGTAGCCGCCCGAATAGGAAGCAAAACTCGGGATCGTCGCGGTGGCCAGCACGAAGATCAGCGTCATGCCGACGAGCAGGATGTTGAGCGCGATCTCGTTCGGCGTCTTCTGGCGCTCCGCACCTTCGACCAGCGAGATCATGCGGTCGAGGAAGGTGTGGCCGGAAGCCGCCGTGATGCGCACGCGAACCCAGTCGGACAGCACCTGCGTGCCGCCGGTGACCGCCGAACGATCGCCGCCGGATTCGCGGATCACCGGCGCGGATTCGCCCGTGATCGCGGCCTCGTTGACCGAAGCGACGCCTTCGATCACTTCGCCGTCGGACGGGATGATGTCGCCGGCCTCGACCAGCACGGCATCGCCGACCTTGAGGCTGGTGCCGGGCACAAGTTTGTATTTGGTGCGGTCTTCACCGGTTAAAAGCTTGGCCTTGGTCTCGGTGCGTGCCTTGCGCAGCGAATCCGCCTGCGCCTTGCCGCGGCCTTCTGCGACCGCTTCGGCGAAGTTGGCGAACAGCACGGTGAACCAAAGCCAGATGATGATCTGCAGCGTGAAGCCGAGATTGCCGCCGCCGGAGACCAGGTCCTTGACGAACAGCACGGTGGTGAGCGCCGAGACGACGGCAACGACGAACATCACCGGGTTCCTGGCCAGCGTGCGCGGGTCGAGCTTGCGGAAGGCGCCGCCGATGGCGGGAAGCAGGATGCTGGCATCCATGATGCTGGCTGATTTCGAGTTGCTCATTTTGAAGCTCCGGCTTCGGTGTTGTTGGACGGCACCGGATGATCGGATGCCGAAAAGAGATGGGGCGGCCCGTAGGCCAGCAGCCAGAGGACGAGCATGACTGCCGCAAGGCCGAGAAACGTCGACAGGGTCGGGAAAGGAGGAGGTCCCTCCTCCTTTCCGTGATCGTCCCTGTGGGCGACCTTGCGGCGCATGGCATTGAACCACGACATGGCGGTCTCAGAAGGTCTGCCCGTGAGCCATCGCCAGGTGCTCGATGATCGGCCCGACGGCGAGCGCGGGGAAGAAGGTGAGGCCACCGACGATCAGGATGACGCCGATCAGCAGCCCGACGAACAGCGGGCCGTCGGTCGGGAAGGTGCCGGCGGAGGCCGGAACCGTTTTCTTCGCCACCAGCGAGCCGGCAATGGCCAGCGCCGAGATGATGACCAGGAAGCGGCCCATCAGCATGCCGATGCCGATGGTGATGTTGTACCAGGGCGTGTTGCCGCTGAGGCCGCCAAAGGCCGAACCGTTGTTGGCCGCCGCCGACGTGTAGGCATAGAGGACCTCGGAGAAGCCGTGCGGGCCGGCATTGCCCATCGACGCCACGCCGGTCGGCAGCACGACGGCGATGGCCGTGAAGATCAGCATCGCCAGCGGCAGGCACAATATGGCCAGCATCGCCATCTTGACCTCCTTGGCCTCGATCTTCTTGCCGAGATATTCGGGCGTGCGACCGACCATCAGGCCGGCGACGAAGACGGCGACGACGATGTACATCAGGATGCCGTAGAGGCCCGCGCCGACACCGCCGACGATGACTTCGCCAAGCTGCATGTTGATGATCGGGATCATGCCGCCGAGCGCCGTGAACGAGCCGTGCATGGCGTTGACAGCGCCGCAGGAAGCGGCCGTGGTGATGACGGCAAACAGCGCCGACAAGGCGATGCCGAAACGTGTCTCCTTGCCCTCCATGTTGCCGCCGTCGATGCCCAGCGCATGCACCAGCGGGTTGCCGGCGGCTTCCGCCCAGTAGCAGATGGCGACACCGGCGATGAACATGACGCCCATGGCCGAGAGGATCGCCCAGCCCTGGCGCTGGTTGCCGATCATGCGGCCGAAGACATTGGTCAAGGCGGCGCCGATGGCGAAGATCGACACCATCTGGATCAGGTTGGAGATCGCGTCGGGGTTCTCGAACGGGTGCGCGGCATTGGCGTTGAAGAAGCCGCCGCCATTGGTGCCGAGCATCTTGATGGCCACCTGCGAAGCGACCGGGCCGACGGCGATGGTCTGCTGCGCGCCTTCGAGCGTCGTGGCGTTGACATAGGCGCCCAGCGTCTGCGGCATGCCGAGCCAGACATAGGCCAGCGTCAGCACGACGCAGAACGGCAGCAGCAAATAGAGTGTGGAGCGGGTCATATCGACCCAGAAATTGCCGATCGACTTGCCCGAAGCCCGGGCAAAGCCGCGGATCAGCGCGATGGCTATGGCAATGCCCGTGGCCGCCGAAACGAAGTTCTGCACCGTCAGCCCAGCCATCTGCACGAGATAGGACATCGTGCTCTCGCCACCATAGTTCTGCCAGTTGGTGTTGGTCATGAAGCTGGCGGCGGTGTTGAAGGCGAGCCCTGGTTCAACCGCTGTCATGCCGGCCGGGTTGTAGGGCAGGCTGCCCTGCAGGCGCTGCAGGGCGTAGAGCACCAGGAAGCCGGCAAGGTTGAAGAGCAGCAGGGCGACCGCATAGGTGGTCCAGTGCTGTTCCTCCCGTTCGCTGGTTCCGCAAACACGGTACAGCCCGCGCTCGAGCGGGCCGAAGACGGGCGAGAGCAGCGTCCGGTCGCCGTCGAAGACGCGGTGCATGTAGCCGCCGAGCGGCTTCACCAGCAATATGACGATCCCGCAATAGACCAGGATCTGTATCCAAC
>NZ_RZRR01001021.1:0-1805 GCF_003998555.1 Mesorhizobium sp. M7A.F.Ca.CA.002.09.1.1
TCGACGATGGTCTGGCGGATGAAGGCGCTGGCGCCGACATCGACGCCCCAGGTCGGCTGGGAGACAAGCAGAAGCTTCGGCTCGAGCGCGATCTCACGGCCGACGATGAATTTCTGCAGATTGCCGCCCGACAGGCTTTGCGCCGTCGAAGCCGGACCGTTGGCCTTGACCTTGAACCTGTCGATGATGCCAGCTGCGAAGGCGCTGGCTTTGCGCCGGTCGACCAGGCCGTTGCGGACGGTGCCGAAGCGATGGGCGGTCAGAACCGCGTTCTCCCACAGCGTATGCGACGGTACCGCGCCACGGCCCAGCCGTTCCTCGGGAACGAAGGCGAGACCGAGCTTACGGCGCTCGTCGGCACGAAGGCGAGCGGCAGCGGTACCGCAAATCCTGATCGCGTCGTTGTTGTGATGCGTGCGTTCGCCGCTGAGCAAGGCGATAAGCTCCGCCTGGCCGTTTCCGGACACTCCCGCCAGGCCGACGATTTCCCCGCCATGAACGTTGAAGGAGACGTCCTTCAGATCCACGCCGAAATGGTCTCTTGCCTTGACCGAAAGGTTGTTGACCTCGAGCACTGGCTTCTCGCTCGGGGTCGGCGGGCTGACATGCATTTCCGGCAGCTTCGAGCCGACCATCATGCGGGCGAGCTCGAGCGAGGTCGTCTCTTTCGGCCGAGCGGTGCCGGTGACCTTGCCGTTGCGCAGCACGGTTGCGGTGTCACAGAGCTCCTGCACCTCGTCGAGCTTGTGGCTGATGTAGACGATGCTGCAGCCTTCAGCGGCGAGTTGTCGAAGCGTCTCGAACAGCTTGACCACCGCCTGTGGCGTCAGCACGGAAGTCGGCTCGTCGAGGATCAGAAGCTTGGGCGCCTGCAGCAGGCAGCGCACGATCTCGACGCGCTGCCGCTCGCCGACAGAGAGGTCATGCACCTGGCGATGCGGATCGATCGGCATACCGTAGCGAAGCGAAAGCTCGCGGATCTTGGCGGCAAGCGAGGGCAGATCGAAGGCGCTGCTTGCCGAGAGCGCAATGTTCTCGACCACTGAAACGGATTCGAACAGCGCGAAGTGCTGGTAGACCATCTCGATGCCGAGCGCGCGCGACGTCGCCGGGTTGTGCGCCGCGATCGGATTGCCGTCGCAGAAGATCTCGCCGGAATCGGCCTGCGCCGCGCCATAGATGATCTTCATCAGGGTCGATTTGCCGGCGCCGTTTTCGCCCAGCACGGCGTGGATTTCGCCGGGCTGGATAGACAGCGAGACCTCGTCATTGGCGACGACGCCGGGATAGCGTTTGCGGATGTTGCGCAGTTCTAGACGCGGATGCATGGCGGGTCCTGCCGTGGCGTGAAGCGAGGTTGGACGGGAACCAGGCAGGGAGACGCCGAAGGTCGGTCTCGGCGCCTCCCTGGTTCTTTGATGGCGTTCAGCTCAGCTTGCCGATCATGCCTTTGACGAACCAGTTCATGCCGCGAACATCGTCATCGGCCAGGACGGAGCCTGCAGCGACCTTGAGGTTGCCGGCCTGGTCCTTCAACTCGCCGCCATAGGGGTGCACCTTGCCGCTGCCGATGTCGGCCTCGAGCTGCTTCAGCTTGGCCTTGGTGTCGGCCGGTATGCCGTCATTGTAGGGCGCCATCTTCACGACGCCCGCTGCCAGTCCATCCCAGCGCACTTCCGGCTTCCAGGTGCCGGCGGCGACGGCCTTGGCGGCGCCGACATAGTCGCTGGTCCAGTCGAGGACAAAGGACGTCAGCTGTTTGCCCGAAGCGAACTTGGCCATGTCGCTGGCGTAGCCGATCGACC
>NZ_RZRR01001022.1:0-1803 GCF_003998555.1 Mesorhizobium sp. M7A.F.Ca.CA.002.09.1.1
GACTATACCGAGATCATGCAGCTGGCGGTTCGAAAGGCGACCCAGCTCGGTAACCGTCTCGCGATAAACGCGCCAGTTACGATAGTTGCGGATCAGGTTCATTGTCGTTCTCTTTTTCAAAACTGGTTCGGACCATTCGCGGTCCGAAGAATTAGACCGCCTTGCGAGCGACGTAAGGAATGTCGCTGCGGCTGATGCCGAGGTCGGTCAGTTCACGGTTGCTCAGGCGGCTCAGCTCGGACACGGTGTCCCTGTAGCGGCGCCAGTTGCGGTAGTTGCGGATCAGGTTCATGGTAGTTCTCGTTTCGTCTTTCTTGCGGATCATTCCGTTTGTGTACGAACTATAAATAGGCGGACCCATATCGATTTAAAAGCGCTATGGCTGCATGGCAGCAATGCAAATTGTGCAATGCAGCATTAACGCTCGTTCACGGACCTGACACAAAGAAACCCGAATCGGAAAATGCCTAAGCGTCAACGGCTTGACCGGATCGGCTGCAAAAAAGACCAAACTTGGGGGGGAGAAGCAGCATGGCGAGCTATTCGTCGCGGGTCAGGGCGGATATCGCGCGCTGGCAGCAGGCCGGCATGATCGACGCCGCGACGGCCGATTCGCTGGCGCGCGATGTCGAGGCCAACGAGCGCAAGTCGCTGAGCTTCGGCTCGATCCTGGCTATGATGGCCGCCTTGCTGTTCGGCGCCGCCATCCTGATTTTCGTCGCCGCCAATTGGGACGCGATCCCGAGGCTGGCGCGCGTGGCGGCGCTGTTTGCCGTCATCCTTGGCGGCTATGTCGGCGGCGCGGTGCTGAAGGCCCGCGACCATGCGGCAATCGGGGAAGCGCTGTGGATCGTGGCGGCCGCGGCTTTCGGCGGCTCGATCGCGCTGATCGGCCAGATGTATCATCTCTCGGGCGACGAGGCCTCGGCTCTGGTGACCTGGGGAGCCGGCACGGCGCTGGCGGCGGTTGCGCTGCGATCGAACCCGCTGACGGTGGCTTCGGTCGGCATCGCCGATGCCTGGCTGGTCCTCAAAGGCTTCGACTATTACAGCCGCAGCGATTTTCCGCACGGCTTCGTCGTGATGGCGATCGTGCTGTTTGCCGTCTCGTTCTGGACCCGCAGCCAGGCGGCGCGCCACCTGATTATCCTGTCGGTGCTGTTCTATCTCATGCTGCTGGTCACCAACCACGACACGCTGCAGGTGGCGATCCCGCTGGTCGTCGCCTCGGCGCTGCTGTTCGCGGCCTCGGTCTTCGCGCCTGGCCCGGTCGACCGGGTCGTGCAACTCGGCGGCCGCTTGCCCTTGCACGCGCTGCTCGCCTTCCTCACCGGCCTCGCAATGATCCAGTTCGAACTCGCCGACGAGAGCACCTACAACAGCGGTTTTGCCCTCGCTTCGGCGATCGCGCTGGCCGGTGTTGTCGCCGCGATCGTGCTGGCAGGACGGGAGAGCCGTGGGCTACGCTGGCTTGCCTATCTCGGCTTCGCCTTCGAACTCGCCATCATCTATGTCGTGACCCTGCAATCGATGCTCGATACGGCCGGTTTCTTCCTGGCCGCCGCGGTGCTGCTCGGCATCCTCGCGATCGTCATCATCCGCGTGGAAAAACGCATGAAGGGCCCAGACGCCAAGGGAGCCACGGCATGATCACCGGGAAAAGGCTTGTCATCTCGGCGCTGGTGCTGGCGCTCGTCCAGATAGGCTTCCTGAGCTGGATCATCGCCGGCCGGGCGGCGATCCTGCGCAACGGCAAGGAAGTGCTGCTGAAGATCGAACCCGTCGATCCGCGCGACCTCCTGC
>NZ_RZRR01001023.1:0-1800 GCF_003998555.1 Mesorhizobium sp. M7A.F.Ca.CA.002.09.1.1
GTTCCGAGACGATCCGGAATTGCGCGTCGCCATCGTCAAGACCGCTGGCGACAAGTTCTTCTGCGCGGGCTGGGACCTCAAAGCAGCTGCCGGCGGCGATGCGGTCGACGGCGACTATGGCGTCGGCGGCTTTGCCGGCCTGCAGGAGCTGCGCGACCTCAACAAGCCGATCATCGCGTGCGTCAACGGCATGGCGGTCGGCGGCGGCTTCGAGCTGGCGCTGTCCTGCGACCTCATCTACGCCTCCGATCATTCCTCCTTCGCGCTGCCCGAGATCCGAGCCGGCACGCTGGCCGACGCGGCGACGATCAAGCTGCCGAAGCGCATCCCCTACCATGTCGCCATGGACCTTCTGCTCACCGGCCGCTGGATGGATGTCGCTGAAGCGCATCGCTGGGGCTTGGTCAACGAAGTGCTGCCCAAGGAAAAGCTGGAAGATCGCGTCTGGGAGATCGCCCGGCTGCTCGCAGGCGGCCCACCGCTGGTGTTTGCCGCGATCAAGGAGACGGCGCGCGTGGCCGAGGCGCTGACCTTCCAGGACGCCATGAACAAGGTGACCCGCCGGCAATTGCCGACGGTCGATGCGCTCTATGGCTCCGAGGACAATATGGAGGGTTTTCGCGCTTTTGCGGAGAAGCGGGAGCCGGTGTGGAAGGGGAAGTGAGGATTGTTGCCGAAATGACGGCGCTTATCCCCCTCTGTCCTGCCGGACATCTCCCCCTCAAGGGGGGAGATTGGCAGCTTCGATCTCTGCACTCTTCTTGCGACGCCGAAGGTTGGCGAAAGCCTTCGCAACATCCGATCTCCCCCCTTGAGGGGGAGATGTCCGGCAGGACAGAGGGGGGCGCCCAGGCTCAGCCTTGGCCGCCTCTCCAGCACCCATGACCGACTACATCAAGCTCATCGACGCCGAGACCTGGGCCTTCATCGAGCGCACCAATTCCTATTACCCGCCCGATACGATCGACTACACGATCGTGCAGCAGCGCGAGATTTACGACCGCATGTGCCGGGAATTCTTTGCCGGCTACCCCGAGGGCGTCGCTGTCGAAACCTCCGCCATTGCAACGCCGACGCACGATATCCCGATCCGTATCTACCGAAGCCCACTTCAGGCAGGCGTGACGGTGCTCTATGTCCATGGCGGTGGCTTCATCCTTGGTGGGCTGGACAGCCATGACGATGTTTGCGCGGAGCTGTGCTCGCGCACAGGCTATGAGGTGGTCTCCGTAGATTACCGGCTGGCGCCGGAACATTTGCATCCAGCCGCCTTTGACGATGCCATGAGCGCCTTCGAATGGGCCGCCGCCAATCGCGATCATCCTATCGTGCTCTGCGGCGACAGCGCCGGCGGCAATCTCTGCGCCGCCGTCAGTCACGCCACGCGCGGCCATTCGAAAAGGCCGGTCGGCCAGGTGCTGATCTATCCCGGCCTCGGCGGAAACCGCTCGAAAGGCTCCTATGTCAAGCACGCCGAAGCGCCGATGCTGACCGTGCGCGATCTCGAATTCTACAAGCACATTCGCACTGGAGGGCAAGACCGTAGCGGCGATGCGACGCTGGCCCCGCTTGCCGACACCGATTTCTCCAACTTGCCGGAGACAGTGCTGATCACCGCCGAATGCGACCCGCTGTCATCGGATGGCGAGACCTATCGCGACCTGATCATCACGGCAGGTGGCCACGCGACGTGGTTCGAGGAGCCGGGATTGGTGCACGGCTATCTCAGAGCCCGGCACACGGTTGGCCGCGCCCGCACCAGCTTCACCCGGATCGTCGGTGCGGTGACCGCGCTTGGAC
>NZ_RZRR01001024.1:0-1795 GCF_003998555.1 Mesorhizobium sp. M7A.F.Ca.CA.002.09.1.1
GGCGGGGCTGCCCCCTGCCCCGCCGCTGGCAATGAAATGCGGATTGGCGAAATCCTCGTCGTCGCTTTGCCGGCGCTTCCCATAGACCAGAGGCTGGCCATCGAGCGTGCGCGTCATGCCACCGGCGGCGCGCAGGATGGCGTCGCCTGCCGCCGTGTCCCATTCCATGGTGCGGCCGAAGCGCGGATAGACATCAGCCTCGGCACTGGCGAGAAGGCAGAATTTCAAGGACGAACCGACCGAGACGATTTCGGCGGCACCAAGGTCGCGAATATAGGCCTCGGTTTCCGGCGTGTTGTGGGAACGGCTGGCGACGACGGCCAGAGGCGCCACGGCCCTTCTCACCGAGATCGGCCGGCGGCCGACGATCTGGTAGCCGCCATCGATTTCGAGAGATTCCGCCCTTCCCGGCAGGCCGGAAAAGAAGCGGCCCGCGCAGGGCGCAAAGACGACGCCGACTTCCGGCACGCCATCGCGAACCAGCGCTATGTTGACGGTGAAATCGGTGCGGCGGTTGACGAATTCCTTGGTGCCGTCGAGCGGATCGATCAGGAAGAAAGCCCCATTTAGGTCGGGCGGCACGATACCGGCGGAAGCTTCTTCCTCGGCCACGCAGGGGATATCGGGAAATGCGGCACGCAGTCCGGCGAGAATGATCTTTTCGCTCTCGCGGTCCGCCTCGGTCACCGGCGAGGCGTCGGACTTGCGGTCAACCGCACAGCCGGCGTGGAACACGCGCATCACCTCGCGCCCGGCCGACAAGGCCAGGCGCTCGAAGATTTCAAGCATCAGCCTGTCGTCAGATGCCGCCGCCGCTATCGTATTGGTCTTCGGCAATGTCGCGCTCGTTCAGCCAGTGTTCCAGGGCGTCGACCATCTCTTCGGCCGATTTGCCGAGTGTCTGCAGATGGATCTCCGGGGTTTCCGGCGCTTCATAAGGGGAATCGACGCCGGTGAAATTCTTGATCTCGCCATTCAGCGCGCGCGCATAGAGGCCCTTCGGATCACGCCTGGCGCATTCCTCGAAGGGCGTATCGACGAACACCTCGACGAATTCTCCGTCGGCCATCAATTCACGTGCCATGCGCCGTTCGGCGCTGAACGGCGAAATGAACGAAACAATGACGATCAACCCGGCATCGGCCATCAAACGCGCCACCTCGGCGACGCGGCGGATGTTCTCGACGCGATCGGCATCGGTAAAGCCAAGATCGCGATTGAGACCGTGACGGACGTTGTCGCCGTCGAGGATATAAGTATGACGGCCGGTGGCGAACAGCTTCTTTTCGAACAGGTTGGCGATGGTCGACTTGCCGGATCCCGACAGCCCGGTGAACCAGAACACGGCGGGCCGCTGGTTCTTCATGTCGGCGCGCACGCGCTTGCCGACATCGAGCGACTGCCAATGGATGTTTTCGGCACGACGCAGCGAGTGCAGGATCATGCCGGCGCCGACCGTGGCGTTGGAGATGCGGTCGATCAGGATGAAGGCGCCGGTTGTGCGGTTTTCGGCGAAGGGATCAAAGGCGATCGGCGTCCGCGTCGAGATGTTGCAGATGCCGACTTCGTTCATTTCGAGCGACTTGGCCGCTTCATGGGCAAAGTCGTTGACGTTGATCCGGTATTTCAGATCGGTGACGGTGGCGCTGGTCTGGTCGGTCTCGGTGCGCAGGATGTAGGAGCGGCCCGGCAGCAGCGCATGCTCGTCGAACCAGACGATGTTGGCGGCGAACTGGTCGGCGACCTGCGGCCGTGCGGCAGGCGAAACCAGCATGTTGCCGCGCGAGATTTCGAC
>NZ_RZRR01001025.1:0-1789 GCF_003998555.1 Mesorhizobium sp. M7A.F.Ca.CA.002.09.1.1
TTCCGCAAGATCCGCGGGGATTTCGACGCGGCCGGCGTCGAGCAGTCGGACCACCAGATCCGCCGCACCATGGACGAACTGATGGCGCAGGCGATCGAGCAGATCAAGAACACCTGATCCGGGCCATGCGCTGATCCCGCGGCCATACGCTGGACCAATCGACCGCCCGGCCTATCCGGGCGGTTTTTCTTTGCCTTTGCCGCCGTTTCCGGCTGAAACTGCGGTCGCTAACAAGGAAAGAGTTCATGTCCCTGAAGTCCCGCCTCGCGGCCGATGAAACGTTGTTCACCGCATGGTCCGGTGTGCCGGATGCCTTGACGGTCGAGATCGTCGCCAAGCAGGGTTTCGATGCCGTCACGCTCGACATGCAGCATGGCGGCCATCACGAAGACAGCGTGCTGCGTGGCCTGGTGCCGGTGCTCGCTACCGGCAAGCCGGCGCTGGTGCGAATTCCCGTTGGCCGTTTCGACATGGCAAGCCGCGCGCTCGATTTCGGCGCCGAGGCGGTCATCGCGCCGATGGTGAACTCGGTTGCCGACGCAAAACTGTTCGCCGCCGCCATGAAATACCCGCCGGTCGGCGAGCGCTCCTGGGGCCCGACCTACGCTTTTCCCCGCCACGGCCAAGGCGACCAGGCCGACTGGCTGCGCGACACCAACCAGCGCACCATGGCCTTCGCCATGGTCGAGACGCGTGCAGCCCTCGATGCGCTCGATGGCATCCTCGACACGCCCGGCATCGACGGCATCTTCCTGGGCCCGTCGGATTTCTCGATCGCCTGGAGCAATGGCGCCACGGTCAATTCGACGCTGGAAAGCATGATGGAGACGGTGGCGTCGGTGGCCGAGCGCACCCGCAAGGCCGGCAAACATGCGGCGATCTACGTTGTCGAGCCGGCAATTGCCGGCCGGGTCGTGTCGATGGGCTATCGCCTGCTGGCCATGGGCTCGGAGCATGCGCTGATTTCACTGGGCGCAAAGACCCTGCTCAAGGGCATCAAGGATTCGATCGGATCCTGAACCCGAACCGGACGCACTGCCGTCACAGCGCCGGGCGGTTAGGCGCTCGACGCCGCAGGCGCCGCGGCGATAGGTCCGCCGCGCCTGAACCTGTTGAACAGGGCGCCGACCATCTGGACCCACCAGTTGTTGAAGGTCATGAGCGGCAACGCCGCGAGGATCGAACCCAGTATGGCGGCGGCGGCGCCGAGTGCGGTGGAACCGCTTGTCAACAAAACCCATGACCCCAATGAGCAGATAACGGGTACATGCACGAGGTAGAGTGGGAAGGACAGCTCGCCCAGAAAACGTGCCACCTTACCCGAGAACCATGATAAAGGCTCATCCACACTCAGCACCGCGTAGACCAACATGACGCTTGCCGGGATGGCCACGCAGGCTTGCCGCAGGCCCACATCGGAAGCCACGTCAAGCACGGCGAACGGGCGATATATGCCCACGGCACTCCCCGCATAACCCAGCAGCGCCAGGGAAACCATCACCATGGCGCCTCTCACCCACCGATTCGGGCGAAAATCCATGGCGAGAAGCGGATAGAGCAAGAGGCTGGCCGGAAAGGCACAAAGAAAGTAACTGACTTGCAGCGCCAGGAACACGACTGCTGCTATGCAGACCCAGAACGATAACGTCCAGCGGCCTTGAAGGAAAAAGACGATCGGGGCGAGGGCGAAGGTCAGCATGCTCCCCCAGAACTCGACCGTCATGGTCCACAGACTGCTGTCATAATAGTTGTCGCCGTAGATGAACGTCCGCCACGCCCCTTGCAGAAA
>NZ_RZRR01001026.1:0-1789 GCF_003998555.1 Mesorhizobium sp. M7A.F.Ca.CA.002.09.1.1
GGATTGGACTTTGGCGGCGTCGGATTGATGCCGTAGAGGGCGGCACCGGGGCGGGCGAGATCGTAGTGAAAGGACGGCCCAAGAAAGATGCCGGAGGAATTGGCCAGCGACGCCGGCGCCTTCGGCAACATTGCGCGCAGCCGCTCGAACACCGACCGCTGCTTCTCATTGGCCGGATGCTCCGGCTCGTCGGCGCAGGCCAGATGGCTCATCACGTAACGGATGTCGATGCCGTCGAAAGCCTGCGGATCGGCGGCGATGCGATCCACATCCCGAGGCGCCATGCCGAGCCGCGACATGCCGCTGTCGACCTGGACCGCGGCCGGCAGTTTTCGGCCGGCGCGGCGGGCCGCAGCACGCCAGGCTGCCAGTTGCTCGTGGCTGTTGATAACAGCGCAAAGGTTTGCTGCCACGGCGTCCGGCTCGGCACCGGGCGGAATGCCGTTCAACACGAAAATGGCAGGGCCGGCCCCAAGCGAGCGGCGCAGGGCGACGCCTTCGCCCAGAAGCGCAACGAAGAAGATATCGCAGCCTTCGCGCAGCAGTGCCGCCCCGACCTGGCCGGCGCCAAGGCCGTAGCCGTCCGCCTTGAGCACACCAGCGCAGGCAACATCGCCCAACCGCGCCTTCAGCCGCCGGTAGTTTTCACGGATTGCACCGAGATCGATGGTGAGGATGGCCCCAGCCGCCACTTCGCTCGTGGCGGTGACCTCTTCTGGCGGCGATTTTTGGAGGGCGTCGTTCATGGCGACCGTTCTTGTGGTGGATGGGTTAGTCAGTAGTCAGTAGTCAGTAGAATTTGGCGCGGACCGCAACAGAACATTCAACCCTACTCCCCTACTCCCCTACTCCCCTACTATCGCACCAGATGCCGGAACGCCGCCACCACATCCTCATAGACATGGCGCTTGAACGGCACGATCAGGTCGGGAAGGTCCTGCATCGGCCGCCATGCCCATTTGTCGAACTCGGCGGTGTGGCCACCCGGCGGCGGATTGATCTGGATCTCGCTGACATCGCCGTGGAAGCGAAAGGCGAACCATTTCTGCGTCTGGCCGCGATACCGGCCCTTGAAGGCGATGCCGACGAGATGCTCCGGCAAATCATAGTTGATCCAGTCCGGCGCCTCGGCCAGTAGCGAGACGCCGCGCATGCCGGTCTCCTCATAGAGCTCGCGCTCGGCCGCCTGCAGGGGCTCCTCGCCCTCGTCGATGCCGCCTTGTGGCATCTGCCAGAGCTGCGTCGTGCCGGCAAATTCGCTGTCCGGTTCGGCAATGCGGTGCCCGACCCAGACCAGGCCCTCGGCATTGAGGATCATCAGCCCGACGCAGGGTCGGTAAGGCAGCGTTTCGCGGTCGATTTTGTTCGTCTTTGGCATCAGTCACTCTTTCCAGCCGTCTTCCGAGGGCTAGCCTTTTTGCGGATCGATAGCCACCGCTGAAATCGGCACGATCTCGATGCCGCGCTTCTTGGCCTCGACCACCCAGGATGACACGGTATCGACCGTCAGGTCGAAGGCCGAACCGATGCCGACGGCAGTGCCTTTGGCCCGCGCGGTCGCCTCCAGGCTGTCGAGCTTCTTCAGGATTTCGCCGCGATCCTGCACGGCATCAATCGCCATGTCGCCGGCGACGAAGGGCACGCCGTCCTTCAGCGCCAGATCCGGCGCCAGACTGCGCGCCGACGAGCCGTCATCGATATAGGCGAGGCCGCGTTTGCCGAGCTCGGCGATGAACGGCTCCATCGCCGCCGCGTCAGCGGAAAAGCGGGCGCCCATATAGTTCATGAC
>NZ_RZRR01001027.1:0-1787 GCF_003998555.1 Mesorhizobium sp. M7A.F.Ca.CA.002.09.1.1
ACGACAGTTCAGGCACCCTCGTCGCGCCGAAGCCCAAGGGCATCATCGATCCCAACACCGGCAGGCCGGTGGGGGAGGACGATCCCTTCTTCCTCGAGATCAACAACGAGTTGGCCGACAAGGGCTTTCTGGTCACTTCGACCGAGGCGCTCATCACCTGGGCGCGCAGCGGGTCGCTGATGTTCATGACGTTCGGCCTCGCCTGCTGCGCGGTCGAGATGATCCACACCTCGATGCCGCGCTATGATTCGGAGCGGTTCGGCGTCGCGCCACGCGCGTCTCCGCGCCAGTCCGACATCATGATCGTCGCCGGCACGCTGACCAACAAGATGGCGCCGGCGCTGCGCAAGGTCTACGACCAGATGCCGGAGCCGCGCTACGTCATCTCGATGGGCTCCTGCGCCAATGGCGGCGGCTATTACCACTATTCCTATTCGGTGGTGCGCGGCTGCGACCGCATCGTGCCGGTCGACATCTATGTGCCCGGCTGTCCGCCGAGCGCCGAAGCGCTGCTCTACGGCATTCTTCTCTTGCAGAAGAAGATCCGCCGCACCGGCACGATCGAACGGTAAATCCATGACCGCATCCCTGAGCGAACTGTCGACCTATCTCGGCGAGAAGCTGATCGGCCGCGTGAACGAGGCTGATATCGCCTATGGCGAACTCACCATCCATGTCGAGCCGCGCGATCTGGTCGAGGTGATGACCTTCCTGCGCGACGATGCGCGCTGCCAGTTCATCTCGATCATCGATGTCTGCGGCGCCGACTATCCGTCGCGGGCCAAGCGTTTCGACGTCGTCTATCACCTGTTGTCGCCGAAGCAGAATGTGCGCGTCCGCGTCAAGGTGCAGGCCGACGAGGAAACCATGGTGCCGTCGATCACCGGCGTCTATCCCGGCGCCGACTGGTTCGAGCGCGAGACCTACGATCTCTACGGCGTTTTGTTCTCCGGCCATCCCGACCTGCGCCGCCTGCTGACCGACTATGGCTTCGAAGGCCATCCCTTGCGCAAGGATTTCCCGCTGACCGGCTTCGTCGAGGTGCGCTACGACGACGAGGCCAAGCGCGTTATCTATGAGCCGGTCGAGCTCAAGCAGGAATTCCGCAATTTCGATTTTCTGTCCCCGTGGGAAGGTACGGATTACGTGCTGCCGGGTGACGAGAAGGCAAAGCAGTAAATGGCTGAAACCTCCGTCCGCAACTTCAACATCAATTTCGGCCCGCAACACCCCGCGGCGCACGGCGTTTTGCGCCTTGTGCTGGAGCTGGACGGCGAAGTCGTCGATCGCGTCGATCCGCATATCGGACTGCTGCATCGCGGTACCGAAAAGCTGATCGAAGCCAAAACCTATCTGCAGGCGGTACCCTATCTCGACCGGCTCGACTATTGCGCGCCGATGAACCAGGAACATGCCTTTGCGCTGGCCGCCGAGCGTCTGCTCGGCATCGAGGTGCCGAAGCGTGGCCAGGTGATCCGCGTTCTCTACAGCGAGATCGGCCGCATCATGTCGCACATCCTCAATGTGACGACGCAGGCGATGGACGTCGGTGCGCTGACGCCGCCGCTGTGGGGCTTCGTCGAACGCGAAAAGCTGATGGTGTTCTATGAGCGCGCCTCCGGTTCGCGCATGCATGCCGCTTATTTTCGGCCCGGCGGCGTCCATCAGGACCTGCCGCGTCAACTGGTCGAGGACATCGGCAAGTGGATCGACCCGTTCCTGAAGTCGATCGACGACCTCGACCGGCTGCTGACCGGCAACCGCATCTTCAAGCAGCGCAATGTCGA
>NZ_RZRR01001028.1:0-1786 GCF_003998555.1 Mesorhizobium sp. M7A.F.Ca.CA.002.09.1.1
CCAAGAAGATCGTCGAGCGCTGCGCCGATTTCGGCATTCCGGCGCATGACGTCGTCGTCGACCCGCTGGTGATGCCGATCGGCGCGCTGGGCGATGCCGGCCGCCAGGTCTTCGCGCTGCTGCGTCGTCTGCGTGAAGAACTCAAGGTCAACACCACCTGCGGCCTGTCCAACATCTCTTTCGGCCTGCCGCATCGCCACGGCATCAACGCCGCCTTCATCCCGATGGTGATCGGCGCCGGCATGACCTCGGCCATCATGAACCCGGTGCGGCCGCAGGAAATGGAAGCCGTGCGCGGCGCCAATGTGCTGAACGGCACCGACGAGAACTGCACCAACTGGATCCGCACCTACAAGGATTACAAGCCGGCCGAAGGCGGCCAGGCCGTTGCCGCCCCGACGCAAGTCAATGCGCCGGGCGACGGCGCCGGCAATGGCGGTCGCCGCCGTGGCGGCCGTGAAGCCCGGATGGGCCGAGGATAAGCGCGCAATCGTGAATTCACCTGCAAACATCACCGACCCGCTCGTGCTGTTCATGCCGTCGGGCAAGCGCGGGCGGTTTCCTGTTGGAACACCCGTGCTAGACGCCGCGCGCCAGCTCGGCGTCTATGTCGAAAGTGTGTGCGGCGGACGCGCCACTTGCGGGCGTTGCCAGATCGAAGTGCAGGAAGGCAATTTCGCCAAGCACAAGATCATTTCGTCCAACGACCACATCACGCCCAAGGGCGCCAAGGAAGAGCGCTATGAGCGCGTCCGCGGCCTACCCGAACGGCGTCGCCTCTCCTGCTCGGCGCAAATCCTCGGCGACCTCGTCATCGACGTGCCGCAGGATACGGTCATCAACGCGCAGACCATCCGCAAGGATGCCGACACCAGGGTCATCGCCCGCGATGCGGCGATCCGCATGTGCTATGTCGAGATCGAAGAACCCGACATGCACAAGCCGCTTGGTGATCTCGACCGGCTGAAGATCGCGCTGATGCACGATTGGGGTTTGAAAAGCCTCGATTTCGATTTTTATCTGCTGCCGCAGGTGCAAGGCATCCTGCGCAAGGGCAACTGGACCGCGACCGCCGCCATCTACAAGGATGCCGACTCTGAGACAGCGCGCGTCGTAGCACTTTGGCCCGGCCTCAAGAACGAAGCCTATGGGCTGGCCTGCGATATCGGCTCGACCACCATCGCCATGCATCTGGTGTCGCTGCTGTCGGGCCGCGTCGCCGCCTCGTCGGGCACCTCGAACCCGCAGATCCGCTTCGGCGAGGATCTGATGAGCCGCGTCTCCTATGTGATGATGAACCCGGACGGCCGCGAGGGCATGACGGTCGCCGTGCGGGAGGCGATCTCGGGTCTCGTCGACAAGGTCTGCGCCGAAGGCAATGTCCAGCGCAACGACATCCTGGACAGCGTCTTCGTCGGCAATCCGATCATGCACCATCTGTTCCTCGGCATCGATCCGACCGAGCTTGGCGGCGCGCCCTTTGCGCTGGCTGTCTCAGGTGCGGTGCATATCAAGGCATCCGACATCGGCCTGAAGCTTAACCAGGGCGCCAGGCTCTACATGCTGCCTTGCATCGCCGGGCATGTCGGTGCGGATGCGGCGGCGGTGACGCTGTCGGAAGGCCCGCATCGCCAGGACGAGATGATGCTGATCGTCGATGTCGGCACCAATGCCGAGATCGTGCTCGGCAATCGCCAGCGGGTGGTTGCGGCCTCCTCGCCCACCGGCCCTGCCTTCGAGGGCGCCGAAATCTCCGGCGGCCAGCGAGCAGCGCCCGGCGCCATCG
>NZ_RZRR01001029.1:0-1785 GCF_003998555.1 Mesorhizobium sp. M7A.F.Ca.CA.002.09.1.1
GTGGTATCGCGGTCTGCCTCTTCGCGCTCGCGCCTTTCTTCATGCGCTGGCTCGACATCCTGCCGCTCGGCTCCGCCGCCGTTCAGGGCCTTGGCATCAACCTGAAGAGGGCGCGGCTTCTCGTGCTGCTGGCCGTCGCGGCACTCACCGCGGCTTCGACGCTGATCGTCGGTCCGCTGACCTTCATCGGCCTTATGGCGCCGCATCTTGCTCGTCGCCTTGGCCTTTCCCGTGCGCTGCCGCAGGCCATTGGCGCGGTGCTCGCCGGCGCGCTGATCATGGTCGCCGCCGACTGGGTGGGCCGGATCGCCATCTTCCCGCGCCAGATCCCGGCCGGTCTCGTCGCCACGTTGATCGGCGGCCCGGTGCTGATGTGGCTGCTGCGCCGCCGCTGACCGTTTTGCCTGGAGATATCCATGTCCAAGATATCCATGTCCAACGCGACGCCAGCCCTGATCGCCAACACGGCGGTCCACGATCTTGTTCCGGCGCAGGGCGGCGCGCCCTGGCGGATATTCCTGCATGTGCCGTCCGGGCCGGTGCCCGAGGCCGGCTGGCCGGTCCTCTACATGACCGACGGCAACGCCGTCATCGGCACGGCGGTCGACGCCATGCGCGCGCAGGCCTTCTATCCCACGGGCACCAATGTCGGCTGGGGCGTCATCGTCGCCATCGGCTATCCCGTCGACGGCGCCTATGATCCGCTGCGCCGCTCATGGGATCTCGGCCCGCCGCCAGGCAAGACCTACCCGCCCTTCCACGAAGGCACGTCCGAAGTCCGGACCGGTGGGGCAGGGAAATTCCTTGCTTTCATCGAGGATGAGCTGAAGCCGTGGGTCGCCAGCCGGGTCACGGTCGATGCCAGCCGCCAGGCGCTTTACGGCCATTCTTTCGGTGGCCTGTTTGCGCTCTACGCCCTGTTCACGCGGCCTTCTTCCTTTCAGACCTGGATCGCGGCGAGCCCCGCCATCTATTGGGAAGAGCGTGCCATCGACCGCTTTCTCGAAGCCTTCGAGGCCGCCATTCCCGATGGTTTGGCGGCGACCATGATCCTGTCGGCCGGCGAGTACGAGACCGAGAAGCTGGCGCCGTTCCAGATTGGCGCCGAGGACGAGGAAAAGCGCCTGAAGCAGAAAAAGGTGACACGCACCGACGCATTCGCGCGGGCAATGGCGCAGCGTCTTGATGCTCTCCCGGGCGTGCGCGCCAGTTTCGAACTGCATGCCGGCGAGAACCACATGTCGATCCTGCCGGTCACCGTCAATCGCGCGGTGCAGGCGGCGTTTGCGGTGAGGAGGGACACCGCCCTTTGCTGAACGCCGCAGCAAGACGGTCGGCGCTGTCATTCCTGTGAAGGGGAGGCGCTCAATCGGCGGTAGGAGACGCCGCCGAAGTTTGCCGTCACAAAATCCGTGACGGACATCTTGCGCTTGCCTCCGTCGCTGCAGGCGTAAACCGGCCAACCGGCATCGCTGCATTCGCTGGCAGCGCAGATGCGCGCCAGGCAGTTGCCGATAGTCAGCCGGAAGCCGCCCTTGCCGGCGAAGCCTTGCAACAGGCTGCCGTCCGCCGAGCGCCATGTCCGCGCACGGAATTCCGCCCGCAAAAGCAGTGGTTCGAGAGGGACCGCAAGGTTGTTTTCGCCGGCACGCCCTGCGAGCTGCAGACGGAAGCGCGCCATTGCGGTCGCGTATGCAGTCACAAGATCGGCTTGGCGAAAATAGGCGGTTGCCAGGCTTGGGCGGTCAAGCAGATGAGACGTCCACTCGCCTGCCCCTACCGGCC
>NZ_RZRR01001030.1:0-1774 GCF_003998555.1 Mesorhizobium sp. M7A.F.Ca.CA.002.09.1.1
GCGCTGCCGCTTCCGCCGCCAATGCGGCTTCCTTCAACTGGTCTGCCGACACTTCGGTGGCGTCGAACAGGTCGAGATCGCGCGTCTGTTTGGCGAGCAATGCCGGATCGGCCAGCCCTTGATAGGGATCCTGCGGCGACACTTTCGCCATCGCCACGGCGCGCTCGGCCAGCGTTTTCGGGTCGGACGCCGCTGTCGCCGAGACACTCGCCACGCGGCCGCCGACGAAAACGCGCAGCGCCACATCCTCGCTTTCGGAAGCTTCGGTAGCCTCGACCTTGCCGAGACGCACCGACACACCGGTCGAGCGGCCGCGCACGGCCACCGCGTCGGCGGCATCGGCGCCGGCCTTTTTGGCAGCCTCGACCAGGGCCGCGACGCGGTCGGTCAATTTTGCTGCGTCTGATATGTCGGTCATGCCTGAAATCCTGCTGGTGCGGCCGGTGTGCGGCCGTTGCCCACCCATCTATTGTTCCGGTCCGGCTTGTGCAATGGCATAGGCTTCAATCAAAATGCAGGGCGGACGGTTCAAACCGCGAACCCTGTGACGCAAAATCGGTTCGCAGCCTGCACGGAGCATTTCGATGACGCCTTTCCATCTCGCCTTCCCGGTCCGTGATCTCGATGAAACCCGCGTTTTCTATGGCGAGGTGCTGGGCTGCGCGATCGGCCGCTCGTCAGCGACCTGGGTCGACTTCGACCTCTACGGTCACCAGATGTCGGCGCATCTGCGGCCGCAGGCCGCACAGGCCCCCAGCGACGGCAAGGTCGACGGCATTGTCGTGCCGATCCCGCATTTCGGCGCGGTGCTCTTGATGGACGACTGGCAGCGCCTGGCGACACGGCTGGAGGCGCGCGACGACATCGACTGGCTGGAACGGCCGATGGTCCGCTTCAAGGGCGAGCCCGGCGAACAGGCAACGCTGTTCATCCGCGACCCCTCGGGCAATGCCTTGGAATTCAAGGGCTTTCGCTCGCTGGAGCAGGTTTTCGCGCACTAGCTCAGATCGAGGGCATCCATCGATCAACGGCCGAAACGGCCCGCCGCGAAAGGTGCGAGCCGAGCCGGATCGCCGCGTCCGCCGATCAAGTCGGCGACCAGCCGCGCGGTGATCGGAGCCAGCGTCAGGCCGAGATGGCCGTGCCCGAAAGCATGAATTACGCGGGAGCTGCCGCGCGAAGCGCCGATGACCGGCCTGGAATCCGGCAGGGACGGCCGGAAGCCGAGCCATTGCGAGGCAGGCGAGCCGAGCCTGGGAAAAATTTGCCTGGCGCCACGGTCAAGCAGCGCCAGCCGGCGCGGATTTGGCGGCGCGACCAGGCCGCCGAGTTCGACGGTGCCGGCGACCCGCAAGCGGCCAGCCATCGGCGTCAGGTAGAAACCAAGATCGACGGGACAGACAGGTCGGTTGAGCAGCGGCGCGTCGGTCTGGAATTCCAGATGATAGCCGCGCTCGGTCTCGAGCGGAATCCTGTCGCCGGCCTGCGCGGCCAGTGCGCGCGACCGTGCACCGGCGGCGATCACCACCGTGCCAGCCTTGATGCGAACGCCGGGTCCGCTGAGCTGCACACCGTCAGCCTCGACCTGCAGCCCGGTGATCTCTGCCTGCTTCACCGATGCACCACGGGCACTCACCGCGCCCAGCAACCGCCGCATCACCATTGCCGGATCGGTGACATTGATCGAGTCGGGAAAATACACGCCATGCGCTGCTGTCGCCGGCAGGCCCGGCTCAAGCGCCGCCACCTCTTCGGGAGTCAGGACCTCTTGGTG
>NZ_RZRR01000102.1:0-9689 GCF_003998555.1 Mesorhizobium sp. M7A.F.Ca.CA.002.09.1.1
CGGTAGCGGAACCAGGCGGGGTTCACGTTGTTACCACAGCGGGCGACTGCCGGTTGCCGGATTCGGAGTCATCGTTTCATGACCAATGGCCCATTGCCTGAAAACGTTCTGGTCTCGCTTCCCATGATTGACGCAAAGGCGGCGCCGACGCTCAAAAATGCCGAGGCGGAGGTATTTTATACCGAAGCAATCCGCGAGCTTGCCGCCACCGACATTCCCTTTCTGGTCGCCGGGACCTACGCGGTAAGCGCCTATACGGGTGTCACCCGCCAGACCAAGGACCTCGATATCTTCTGCAAGGCAGGCGACTACGCGCGGATCCTCGCCCATTTCAAGCAGCTTGGATATGCCGTCGAAATCGAGGACGACCGGTGGCTCGGCAAGGTGTTCAAGGGCACGCATTTCTTCGACGTCATCTTCGGCTCGGCCAACGGCACGGTGCCTGTTGGCGACCTGTGGCTGGAACACGCCCGCCAAACCGAGCTGTTGGGCAGCAGGGTGCGGATCATCGGCCCGACCGAACTCATCTGGTCCAAATGCTTTATCCAGGACAGAGGGCGACACGACGGCGCCGATATCGCTCATACGATTCTCAAGGCGGGCGATCAGATCGATTGGCACCGGCTGCTTTCTTATCTGGAGGTTCATTGGGAGGTTCTGTTGATGCAGCTTATCAATTTCAGATGGATCTATCCGAGCGAGCGGGATCATATCCCGGCCTGGTTGCTCGATGAATTGCTCGACCGCCTCGCCAAGCAACGGCAATTGCCGTCTCCAAGGATGAAGATCTGCCGTGGGCGGCTGCTTTCGCAAACCGACTACGAGATCGACGTCAAGGAATGGGGCTTCGCCGGCGTCGGTGGTGTGGGAGAATTCCGTGATGGCTGATCCCGTCAAGAGCAGCGCGCCCAAGGACGGCGCACGCGCGCTCAAAGTTGCCGCGGTCGGGGATCTCCATGTGCGGGAAGATGCACAAAACTCGTATCGAGACCTCTTCGGCGAGATATCGAGCGAAGCGGACATTCTCGTTCTCACGGGAGATCTGACCAATCTCGGCAAGCCTCGTGAAGCGGAGATGCTGGCCGAGGATCTGCGCAACTGCTCGATCCCGGTTGTGGCAGTCCTCGGCAATCATGACTACGAGTCCGGTGCGGTGGAAGACGTCACGAAGATCCTGCGGCAGGCGCATGTTCACCTCCTCGACGGGCAGACAGTCGAAATCGAGGAGGTCGGTTTTGTCGGCGTGAAGGGATTCATAGGCGGCTTCGGGTCACGCATGCTCGGCTCATTCGGGGAACCGGCGATCAAGACGATGGTCGCGGAAAGCGTGAACGAGGCAATGCGACTTGAAAATGCGATGCGCCAGGTGCGGGCCAAGCGCACGCTGGTGATCCTTCACTACGCGCCGATTGCCGACACCGTCGCGGGAGAACCGCTGGAAATATTTCCGTTTCTGGGCTCTTCACGTCTGGCCGAAACGATCGATCGATTCCAGGTCAGTGCTGTCGTGCACGGTCATGCACATCGCGGTTCTTACGAAGGCCAAACGCCTGGCGGAGCCAAGGTCTACAACGTCGCCATGCATGTGGCCAAACCTGGCGGCCGCCCCTACGCCTTGCTGGAAATCTGATGCCAACGGCTTGCGCCGTCGATGCCCATTGGCCTGGACTCAGTTGGTGGCGTTGATCGACCTCGCCAACTCTTCCAGCTTCCGCGGATCGTTGCCGTGACGGCGCACCAGTTCGCGTGCCTGCCTTGACGGCAAATCGGTCGTGGCGGCCAGCTGTCGCACCTGCTGATCGTCGATGGCGACCTGCGGCAATGTATGGTCGATATCTCCTGACTTGTCCTTCATCACGCTTCTCCTTGGTCGATTTCGACGACAACGGCTCGAAAATCCGACCGGTTCCGAACGATCTGCAACTTTTGCGCCGGCATCCGTGGGCGGACCAACGTGCGCCTGCCTTGAGGGCGCAACGATCTCGATGGCTGTATTCTGCCAGGAACCATGCCACGGCGGACGAGTTGTTCCGACTGAACGGAGATAGTTAGATGCCACAGCCAAGACAGCCAGACCCAAATCGCGATATGCCCGTGCCGCCTCCAACATGGAAGCCGGAGCCGATCGAGGAACCCGAACCGGAAACGCTTCCGGACGAGACTCCGCTGCCCAACCCCGACGAGAATGAAGAGCCTCCCGTCCACGCATGAGAGGGAATTTCTGCATCGCGGGGCAAGCGCGCAACCTGCCGAGGACTAACGATCTATCTCGCCAAACACGATGTCGAGCGACCCGATGATCGCGGCAACGTCGGCGATCATGTGCCCTCGAGACAGGAAATCCATCGCCTGCAGATGGGCGAAAGATGGCGCACGTATTTTGCACCGGTAAGGGACGTTGCCCCCGTCAGAAACCAGATAAACGCCGAATTCTCCCTTTGGCGCTTCAACCGCGGCGTAGACTTCTCCCGCCGGCACGCGATGCCCCTCGGTATAAAGTTTGAAATGCTGGATGGTCGCTTCCATAGAGCGTTTCATCGTGGCGCGCCGCGGCGGCGTGATCTTCTGGTTCGGAATCGCGACCGGCCCCTGGCCTTCGGATGACCGCAGTTTTTCCAGGCATTGCTTCATGATCCGCACCGACTGGCGCATCTCCTCCATACGGACGAGATAACGGTCATAGCAGTCTCCGTTCTTGCCGACGGGGATGTCGAAATCCATGTCAGGGTAACATTCGTATGGCTGTGCCTTGCGCAAATCCCATGCCGCGCCCGATCCGCGTACCATCACGCCGGAAAATCCCCAGCGCCAGGCATCATCCAGCCCGATCACACCAACATCGACATTGCGCTGCTTGAAGATGCGGCTGCCGGTGAGCAGATCGTCGAGGTTGTCACAGACTTTGAGGAACGGATCGCAGAAAGCCCAGATGTCGTCGAGAAGCTTCGCAGGCAAATCCTGGTGCACGCCGCCGATTCTGAAGTAATTCGCATGCATGCGAGCGCCGGAGGCGCGCTCGTAAAAGACCATCAGCTTCTCGCGCTCCGCAAATCCCCAAAGCGGCGGCGTCAGGGCGCCGATATCCATGGCCTGGGTCGTGACATTGAGGAGATGCGACAGAAGCCGGCCAATTTCGCAAAAAAGAACACGGACAAGCTGCCCACGCTTTGGAACTGTTATGTCGAGCAGTTTTTCGGCGGCGAGGCAGAACGCATGCTCCTGGTTCATCGGCGCGACATAGTCGAGCCGATCGAAATAGGGCAGCGCTTGCAAATAGTTCTTGTGCTCTATGAGTTTTTCGGTGCCTCGATGGAGCAAGCCAATATGCGGATCGGCACGCTCGACGATCTCGCCGTCCAGTTCGAGCACCAACCGAAGAACACCATGGGCGGAGGGATGCTGTGGCCCGAAATTGATGGTGAAGTTGCGAACGGCGGCTTCGACCATTGCTGCTCTCCGCGACTGCATTTCGTCGATTCAGTGATGCGTATGGTTCGATGCCTCAAGTCGTCGTCTGAATGATCAGCGTCAGCGTGCCATCGCCATCTATGTTTGCAGCGACAACCTGCGAGGAATTGAGCCCATTCGCTCTCAAAGCCGACGTCGCCTGAGGTGAGGCATCGACGGAGCTTTGCAGGCGAAGCAAATCTTCGGCGCTGGTCTGGTTAATCACGGCATCGGCCTGCGCCTTGATTTCGTCCGGCAAATCCTCGACGGCGACAATGGCGACGCCGGTGAAATTCAAACCGGCAGAGCCTGGATCGGGCGGCGCCAGCTCCGGCTGCGCTTCGCCCTGCGGTGGCGTCACCTGGGGAAGCTGCGGTCCGATAGTTTGGGCGTAGACGGGCTGAATGGTGACCGCCCCGGAAAGCGCGACAGCTATCGTCAACATGCGCATGGTCGCTCCTTGCATTCTTCGAGGGAGATTTTGAAGAAACCCCCATGCTGAGCGATGGTTCCGCAAGGCCGGTCCCACCGGGCGATTTCGCCCCAACTCACCCCAGAGAGACGCCGAAAACCCTGGCCAAGGCGTTCGTCACACGGCTGTCTCCAACCGGTTGGGTAGCTCCGTACGGAATCGTACCATCGATTGATCTGCACCTTGGACAGGATCAAAATGAAGCTGAGGTGACCATGGGAGGGAGCCGCATGAGCATCGCCAGATGGGCAATAAGACCTGTCGGTACCGCCAAGGCGTTTCTGGCAGAAGAGCTTCGAAGTGCGCGATACGGCGACATCGTTTCGGTCAAAGCGGCGATAGAGGCCGCTCGCAGGGACGCGCCTTATTTGCAGGATACAGATGATGAATTGATGGAGACGATCATCGAGCTGGCACGGGAACTGGGTCTGGCCGTCCTTTTTGACTCTCGCGATTGACCGATGAGCCATGGTCGATGCGATTTGGTACGAAATCGACAATTGGCTCATGGTCGAAAATGCGCAATCATTGGGAAATGGGACGACGGCTGGACGACAAACTCGATTGCAAGGCTTGTGGGACCATCCAAATGGACATTCCCGACGACGCCAACGAGTCGACGCCAATTCATTGCAGCAATTGCGGCGCCTTTCTCGGCGAATGGGGTGAATTGCAGGATGATTTCTATCGCCAGGCTCGCGGTACCGAAGCATTCGACTTGCGCAACGGAACCATTATCAAGAAGTAGCGCGCAACAACGCGCCCCCCGATGACACAGGTAAATCCACAGGGGGGTGGCAGATTTAACCGACGTCGATCACGACCATCAGCCCGCCGCCGCCCTTTTCCTCGACATTGTTGTTCGTCGTGTGATGCGGGATGTGGCAATGGATGAGCCACTTGCCGGGACGCCGTGCCTTCCAGACGACGTCATAGCGCTGTCCTGGCCCGACATTGATCGTATCGGCCAGAAAGCGCGCCGAGGGAGGAAGCGTCTCACCGTCACGAGCGACGACCTCGAAGGGTCCGCCATGGATATGCATGGGATGGACGAAGCCATTATTGGTGCCGATGAAACGCACCTTCAGCGTCTCGCCCACCTTCATGGGGATGGCGTCGGTTGCGGGATAGGCCTTGCCGTTGATGGTGAAGAAGTTCGGCATACCGCCTTCCATCGGCATCGAAGGATAGGTCAGTCCATCGCGCACCAGCCATTCCTGAAGTTCGATCACATAGTCGTGGTCAGCCTGAACCTCGTCGGCGGGATTGGCAGGGTCGATGATCAGCGCCCCATAGAGCCCCAGCGCCTGGGTACGGTCCGGCTTGGCATGCGGATGATAGAAATAGGTCCCGTGCTGGGTCGCGGTGAATTCGTAGGAATAGGATTGCCCAGGCTCGATCGGCGGCTGGGTGATCTCGGCGGGCCCATCCATCTGGTTCGGCAGGATCATGCCGTGCCAATGCACCGTGGTCTCCTCAGGCAGGTCATTGGTGACGTCGATGCGAACCTTATCGCCCTGGCGAATGTGGATGCGCGGACCGGGGATCTGGCCGTTGTAGGCATAGGCGTCGACCGCGACATTGGGCAGGATCTGCCAGCGGACCACTGAGGGCCTGAGGTCGAACACCTTGACGCCGTTCTCCAGGCGGAATGGCAGTTCCTGGTCGCCTTTGGCGGCAAGGCCATAGGATGCCGTGACGCGATGCGGATTGGTTGCAGCCATGTCACGCATGGCTTCCGCCGGCGTGTCGCGGCCCATGATCATGCCTTGCGGCATGATCGCCCCGCCGACGTCACGTGCCGAAAGCGTCAGGTTCAGCCAGTTCGCCGGTGCGGCCATGCCAATCGCCAGCGCCAGCACCGAGACCATGCCGAGGGCTGCTATCTGCGGCGTCGTGGCGTCCGTCTCCATCTGATGGCCGTTGCGTTTGGATTTGTGGGATGTGTTGGCGTGGCCTTGTCGTCGATCATCGCCGGCGCGGGCATGATGCGTAGCGTGCTGTTGCTGGGCGGTCGGCTCTCGACTGCTCATTTCGGCCGCCTCCGGGCGCTGCGTCATCAACCCGTGCTTCAGTCCGCGGGCGACCAGCCAGACATTGGCGGGATAAGCAAGTGTGAAGCCGGCAATGACGCCGATCGACATCACGCCCCAGAACAAGAGCTCGGTCGGCTCCATCGCGCGCATGTCGCGCCCCATCATCAGGAAGCTCATGACGGGCGCCATGCCGGCCATCATGAAATTCATCGAGATGAACTCGGGCAGGAAGCTCTTGCGCACATTCTCCCAGTAGGTGCCGCCCATCATCGATTTCATGAACAGCGACTGGAAGATGAACAGGCCGAAGGCGAAACCCGCCAGATATTCGACGATGAGGTCGAGCCACATAGGCAGGCCAAGCGTTGCCGTGATGACCGCCGCGAGAATGATGCCGGTTGCATCGCCGGCAACGCAGTGGATGGTCGAACCGACGCCCTGCTTCCATAGCGGCCTGGTGAAGTCTTCATGCTCGCCCGGTCGTGGCTCCTTGTCTGCAAGCACATAAAGCAGCAGCCCCAATGGACCCATATAGAGGGTCACCAGGATGAAACCCCATTTCATCACCACCGGTTCGGGATTGTTGCGGTATTGATCGAAGCCGACATAGAGCGTCGAGGCGGCGGCAAGAGCGAACCAGACGGCAAGGAAATAGTCGATTGGCTGGATGAACATGGATGCATCCCGTCGCGGATCAGCGGTTTGTCACAAGCAGCCCCCGCCAATGAACGCAGAACGTGTGTTTATGATCCCGCCGGCCCAATCCGGTTGTGTCGAATTCTCCAGCCTGGCGCTCTTGTCGAAGCATTACGGCGCGGTAATTCCCTTGAAGGCGTGGGCGCTTCGCTGCCTCAACAGGAGCTGGCCATGAAACATCAAACACTCGACCAACTGCATGCCGTCGCCAAGATTGAATCGTCGGCTGCATATTCCGCAATGACACGAAATCAGCGCATAGAGCGCTGGGCTGAACTGCTGGAGCGTAATCCCGAGCGATGCCTTGGCGCGTTTGCAGGCACCGAACATCTGCACCCCGAAGCACGTGCAATGATGCGGGGCGAGGGAACCGCAATTTCGGTTGCTTTCGAAGATCCAGTGCTGCGCGCATCGGGTTTGAAAGACGATACCTACGGCGAGGCAAAGCGCTTTTTCGAGCTGAACGACTGGCAGTTGCACGACATCGTCTGCGATTGCCACGTCGGCTCAACCATGAAAGCGCGCTGGGCTGCGACGCGAGTCCGCTCAGCCGTCAGCGGCAGGTTCTTTGCGTGGTTGCGGCAAAGGATAATGCGCTGACCCAGTTGGGGATCGTCGTCGCCCGCTGCGGCTTACGATCCCCTGTCTTGCCGATTGGATGTCTTGCCGATTGGATGTCTTGCCGATTGGATATCTTGCGATGCGGATCAACGCTTGTCCTGGTATAGCCGGTCGGTCGCCCGGTCGCTTTCCCTTCGTTCGGCGGGCCCACGCCGGCGGCGTGCGATAACGGCATAGGCCAACAGCACGATCAGCAACAATGGGCCGCCGGCAACGACGACCAACCACATGATATCTCCAAACATGGCGGCATCTCCTTTCCCAGACAACCGGCAAGGAGGAGAACCGTTCCGCGCAGCAGCAGGGTAATGCCACCTCGGTCATCAACTTACGGATTGCGTTCGTAGGTTCCGATGAGTTCTGCCTGCTCGAGCGAGTGTTTCTGCGCCTCCCGCCAGATGCGCTCGACGCCTGCGCTGGCCGGAATGGCAAGGCTCGGCGTGTCGAGCGCGGCCAGCCGGAAATGGTAATGGTGGACGCCATGTCCGACCGGGGGTTCAGGGCCGTCGTAATAGGCGTTGCCAAAATCATTTGTTGCTTGCCTAAGGGCACCGGGACCTGGCTTGCCGCTTTCCGCCTCGGGAAGTTCCCTTGTCTCCGCGGAGATGTTGAATACCGCCCAATGACCAAACGTTCCGCTCGGCGCATCAGGATCCTGAACGACGAGAACGAGGCTTTTGGCGTCGTCCGGTACTCCAGACCATTTCAGCGGCGGCGATACGTTTTTGCCGTCTCGTGTATATCTTTCGGGAATTGGTCCGCCTTCGGCAAAGGCGGCGCTGCTGAGGGCAAGTGGCATGGTTCACTCCTTCCGGGGAAGTTGATCGCAGCGATGCCAACGGCATGCTATTTGTTGGTCCGCATCTTTTGTCTTGGATCGATCCCGCCAGCAGCGGTCGTGTCGTTCTCGACATCGCCTTCGACCGTGTTCTCGCCTTCAAGCTCGAACTCTTCGCCTTCCTTGATCGTTCCCTTGGAAGTCCCGATACCAGGATTGTTCGCCAAGTCGGCATCGCTCGGTTTTTTCCATTTCGGATGTTTGGTTCCGGTCATGAGAAAACTCCTTCGACGGGATTTCAGTTTAAAAATGCAAGCCAGATGGGCCGTTCCGGTTCCAGGGCTCTGCTTCATCGGCTCGCCGCGCGCGCCGGTTAGAGCCCGAATGGATAGGTGTCGGGAACGCCGGTTCTTGCATGCTCCGGGCCAAGCGGCGTCACTGCCGCGGTTTTGTCGAACCATAGGAACGCGTCGAACTGCTGGGGCAGGGAAGCGTCCGCATAGTGGCTGCCCAGCTCGGTTTCCGGCCGGTAGATTACCCCGATGAATCGCTCCAGCCTACGTTCCAGCAGCCGCTCACGCAGCGTCTTGTCGCGCCCGAGGTCGAGCAGGAACCGCGACACAAGAGAATCGTGGCAAAGCCGTTCGTAGCTGTCGGCGTGCGACGCGCGAACCTGCTTCACCTCCATTTCGCCATCCCAGTCGCTTGCGGCCGCTACAGTGCCGGAATGCGTGCCCATACCGATTAGCGCTGCCTCATCGCCGAAACGCTGCCGGCAGAGCTGACCGATGTTCAGTTCGTCCCTGACGACACCCATCTCGGTAAAGCGGGCATCGCCGATATGGGAATTGTGCGCCCACACCACCGCCTTGGAGTTGGGGCCGCCGGCGTCCAACAAATGTTCCAAGGTCTCGAACATGTGGGTGTCGCGCAGGTTCCAGGACTCCGCACCGCCATAGTACATGATCCGGTAGTAGTGTTCGGCGGACGCGATCAGCCGAGCATTCTGACTGGCGTCGAGAAAGTCGGTTCCGTCCTGTTTTGCATAATCGAGTTGTCTGGCGAGCAAGTCCCGGCATTGTTCCAGCACGGCTTTCTCGCATTTTTTATAGCCGGCGGTGAGCACCGCACGGCCGTAGGTAGACGGTTCGTGTTGCCAGGGCGTCAGGCAACCATACCGTTCGCGTGCAATCTTGGCTGCCTGGGGATCGACCCGGTCGAGATAGTCGAGGACCGCGCCTATGGACCCGCTCATATTGTAGATGTCCAGGCCGTAGAACCCTGCTTGCTCCGAAGGTTCTAGCTTCTCGTTGCGACGGCGCATCCAGTCGGAGAAGGCCGCGACATCGGTGTTGCGCCACATCCACGTCGGAAACCGCTGGAATGGCGCACCGGCGCCTGTTCGCGGCCGACGATGGCGAACGTAGCGGTCGATCGCCGCCGCATCGGGCCAGTCCGCCTCGACCGCGACGATGGTGAAGCCGTGCCGTTCGACGAGCCTGCGGGTGATCGCCGCGCGCGCCCTGTAGAACTCGGACGTGCCATGGCTTGCCTCGCCAAGCAGAACGACGCGCCGGTCGGCGAACCGGTCGAACAATGCGCCGAAGGCCGGATCGTCGAAATCGGGCAGCGGTTCAGC
>NZ_RZRR01001031.1:0-1758 GCF_003998555.1 Mesorhizobium sp. M7A.F.Ca.CA.002.09.1.1
ATCCTCGACTACGAGCAAGAGCCGCCGGCCGAGATTGCCGCGCGGATCGATCGCCGCATTCCGGACTTTTCGGAGACCTTTTCGCCGCGGCTGCCGCTCGGCTTCAACTACGGCCGCCACATGCTGTGGCTGCAGGAGGTCGATCCCGACGCGTTCGCTACGTCGAAATCGATCCTCGGCTATCCGCAATACTGGAGCTGGCGCCTTGGCGGGCGGGCGGTCTCGGAAGTGTCCTATCTCGGCTGCCATTCGCATCTGTGGGCGCCGCGGAGCCAGGACTTTTCCTCGCTGGTCGACGCGCAGGGCTGGCGTGACCGGATGCCTGGCTTCGAGCGCGCCGGCACCGTTATCGGCGAGCACCGCCTCGGCGCTGCGGCGCGACCGATCGCCATCCACAACGGCGTCCATGATTCGAATGCGGCGCTCTATGCCTATCGCCGGCAGGAGCTTGGCCCGGTCACCGTCGTTTCGACCGGCACCTGGGTCGTCGTGCTCAATCCGGATTGCCCGCTCGACACGCTCGACCGGGATCGCGACATGCTGGTCAATGTCGATGTCGGCGGCGGCCCGGTGCCGACCATTCGCTTCATGGGCGGACGCGAATTCGCAACCATCAGCGGCGGCTGGCAAGGCGAGATCGCCGGTCCGGTGGTGCAGCGGGTGATCGATGCCGGCATCATGGCGCTGCCGAGCTTCGCGCCAGGCGGGCCGATGCCCAGTCAGTCCGGCCGGCTGGTGGGGCGCATGCCCGATGCCGGGGAACGCGCGGCCACCGCGCTGCTCTACGTCGCGCTGATGGTCGATCTGTCGCTCGACCTCATCCATTCGAACAACACGGTGATCGTCGATGGCGGGCTGAACACAGGCGGTGTGTTGGCCGGACTGCTGGCGCAGTTGCGTCCCGGCCAGGCTTTCCTGCAGGGCGCCACGCTGGAGGGCAGCGCCACGGGTGCAGCGGCGCTCGCCTTCGAGAGCGTCGGGCGCGAATTCGCCGCCGAAGTTCCAGAGCCGGTGCACGCGTCGCGTTTCACCGGGTTGGCAGGCTATCGCAGCAACTGGCGTGACGCCACGATGGACCAGAGCGTCGCCGGTGCGGCAGTGGGAGGCGCGCGATGAGTGCGATTGCCCAGGCTGAGACGGCGCGCCAGCCGGTGCTGGAGATGCGCCACATCTCCAAGACGTTCGGCGCGATCCGTGCCTTGCACGATGTCTCGCTCAGCGTCCATGCCGGGGAGCTGCACGCCCTGATGGGCGAGAACGGCGCCGGCAAGTCGACATTGATGAAAGTGCTTTCAGGCGCCTATCGGCCGGATGCCGGCGGCGAGATCCTGATCGACGGCATGCCGGCTGCGACCGGCGATCCGATCAAGGCGCGCGCCAGCGGCGTCGCGGTGATCTATCAGGAGCTGTCGCTGGCGCCCAATCTGACGGTGGCGCAGAACATCTTCCTCGGCAACGAGCCGCGACGCTTCGGCATCGTCGATCGCGACCAGTGCACCCGGCGCGCCAGCGAGATCATCAAGCGGCTCGGCGTTTCCTTTTCGGCCCGCGACATGGTCTCCAGCCTGTCGCTCGGCGAGCGCCAGCTGGTCGAGATCGCCCGCGCGCTATCGACCAATGCGCGCATCATCGTCATGGACGAGCCGACCACGTCGCTGACCTCGCGCGAGACCGACCGGCTGTTCGAGGTCATCGCGACGCTGAAATCGCAAGGCATCGCCATCATCTACATCAGCCACCGCATGGAAGAGGTCTACC
>NZ_RZRR01001032.1:0-1755 GCF_003998555.1 Mesorhizobium sp. M7A.F.Ca.CA.002.09.1.1
GCTCTATGCGGCGTGGTGCTGCTCGACCGCACTCGGCTATGTCTCGATGGCGCTGCATCACAAGCTGGCGCACGTCTTCGGCGGCTCGTTCGACACGCCGCCCGCCGAACCACCACCGAATGCCTCAGCGATCGGGCGCAGCAGATCGGGCACCGCCGCTTCGTTGAAGGCGGTCGTGTAGGGCAGCAGGATGGCGTGGGTTTCGGCGTGCGGCGGGCTCTGGGATTTCGCACAGTCGGTCGGCTCTCCGCTGAGCCTGAAGGCGATCGGCATCGAGGAGGCCGATCTCGACCGCGCGGCGGCAATCGCGGTGAAGAATGCCTATGCGAATCCAAGGCCGATTGATCCGGGATCGATAAGGGAACTCCTTCAGGCGGCGTGGGAGGGACGCCGTCCGGGGGACTGAGAACAAAACAAGAGGGAGGAACCAAACATGATCACAAGACGCAGCCTACTGAAAGCCTCGGCGGCGACAGGCCTGGCGCTCGCCGGTTCGCGCCTGGCGACGCCGGCCATCGCGCAAGGCGCCAAGATCCGCCTGGGCTATGTTTCGCCGCAGACGGGGCCGCTCGCCGGCTTCGCGGAAAGCGACGCCTACAACATCAAGGCCTTCCTCGCTTCCGAGGCGGGCAAGAACTTCGAGGTCATCGTCAAGGACAGCCAGTCGAACCCCAACCGCGCGGCCGAGGTAGCCAAGAGCCTGATCGTCGATGACGAGATCAACCTGATGCTCGTCGGCTCGACGCCCGAGAACACCAATCCGGTGGCCACCACCTGCGAGGCGGAGGGCGTGCCGGTGATCTCGACGATGGCGCCGTGGCAGCCCTGGTTCATCGGCCAGCAGGGCAATCCGGCCGATCCGTCCTCGTGGAAGCCTTTCAACTTCGCCTATCACTATTTCTGGGGTCTCGAGGACATCATCGCCGTCTACACCGGCATGTGGAAGCAGCTTTCCACCAACGGCAAGGTGGGAGGGCTGTTCCCCAACGATGCCGACGGCAATGCCTGGGGTGATCCGAAGAACGGCTTGAAGCCGGGCCTCGATGCCGCCGGTTTCAGCCTTGCCGATCCCGGCCGCTATCAGAACCTGTCGGACGATTTCACCGCGCAGGTCAACGCCTTCAAGGCGGCCAATGCCGAGATCGTCACCGGTGTGGTCATTCCGCCGGACTTCACCACCTTCTGGAACCAGGCCCGCCAGCAGGGCTTCAAGCCCAAGGCGATAACGGTGGCCAAAGCGATCCTCTTTCCGCAATCGGTCGAGACGCTGGGCGATGCTGGCCACAACCTCTCATCCGAGGTCTGGTGGTCGGCCTCGCATCCGTTCAAATCGTCCGTGACGGGCGAGAGCTCGGCGGAAATCGCGGCGGATTTCACCGCCAAGACCGGGCGCCCCTGGACGCAGCCGATCGGTTTTGTCCATTCGCTGTTCGAGGTGGCGGCCAATGTCATGGGGCGCGTTTCGGATCCGACCAATGCCGAGGCGATCGCGGCGGCCATAGCCGCCACCGACATGACGACGGTGGTGGGGAAAGTGGCATGGAGCGGTGCGGGACTGCCGCCTTTCGCCGCGAAGAACGTCTGCAAGACGCCGCTCGTTGGCGGCCAGTGGCGGAAGAAGGCCGGTGGCGGCTTCGATCTGGTGACCGTCGAGAACGCCGGCGCTACCGAGATTCCCACCGCTGGCAAGATGGAAGCCCTGGCCTGACGCTGCCGGGGGCGGCTGCGCCGCCCTCGTTCGGCGCGACCCAAGGA
>NZ_RZRR01001033.1:0-1754 GCF_003998555.1 Mesorhizobium sp. M7A.F.Ca.CA.002.09.1.1
GGCGTTGCCGGCGGCAGGTTCCGATATTATCGAGCTCGGCATGCCGTTCTCCGATCCGATGGCCGACGGCCCGGCGATCCAGGCGGCGGGCTTGCGGGCGCTGAAAGGCGGCCAGACGCTGGCCAAGACGCTGAAGATGGCGGCCGACTTCCGCGCTGGCGACAATGAAACGCCGATCGTGCTGATGGGCTACTACAATCCGATCTACATCTATGGCGTCGACCGCTTCCTCAAGGACGCGATCGCCAGCGGCATCGACGGGCTGATCGTCGTCGACCTGCCCCCGGAGATGGATGAGGAACTGTGCATTCCGGCATTGAAAGCCGGCATCAACTTCATCCGGCTGGCGACGCCGACCACCGACGACAAACGCCTGCCCAAGGTGCTGCAGAACACGTCGGGCTTCGTCTATTACGTGTCGATGACCGGCATCACCGGCTCGGCACTGGCCGACACCGGCAAGGTGGCGGCGGCGGTCAAGCGCATCAAGGGCCACACCGACCTGCCGGTCTGCGTCGGCTTCGGCGTCAAGACCGCCGAGCAGGCCCGGGTGATCGGCGCCAATGCCGACGGCGTCGTCGTCGGCACCGCGATCGTCAATGCGGTGGCCAATGTGCTGGGGCCGAAGGGCGAGAAGACCGCCGATCCGGCCGAGGCCGTCGCCACGCTGGTCAGCGGCCTAGCGCAAGGCGTGCGCTCGGCCCGCCTTGCTGCTGCCGAATAGTTTCCCTACGTCAGGTCTTGTGCATGCCGTTATCCCAGAACCGGTTCCCACTTTTGGGCGACATGCATTAGCAACTCTTCGTCAGGACAGGAGCCGAAGCGATGAACTGGATCACCAATTACGTTCGCCCGAAGATCAATTCGATGCTCGGCCGGCGCACCGACATGCCCGAGAATCTCTGGATCAAGGATCCGGAGACCGGCGAGATGGTGTTCCACAAGGACCTGGAATCGAACCAGTTCGTCATTCCCTCGTCCGGTCATCACATGAAGATCTCGGCCAAGGAGCGGCTGAAATTCTTCTTCGATGGCGGCAAATACGAGACCCTGGACAACCCCAAGGTCATGCAGGATCCGCTGAAATTCCGCGACGAGAAGCGCTATGTCGACCGGTTGAAGGACGCCAAGGCCAAGACCGGCCTTGAGGACGCGATCATCAATGCGCTGGGCACCGTCGAGGGTCTTCCGGTTGTGGTCACGGTGCAGGACTTCGCCTTCATGGGCGGTTCGCTCGGCATGGCCGCCGGCGACGCCATCGTGCACGGTTTCGAAGTGGCCCTGCAGCGCAAGCGGCCGCTGATCCTGTTTGCTGCTTCCGGCGGCGCCCGCATGCAGGAAGGTATTTTGTCCCTGATGCAATTGCCTCGGACAACGGTCGGTGTCGACCGGCTGAAGGAAGCCGGCCTGCCCTACATCGTCGTTTTGACCAACCCGACCACGGGCGGCGTGACCGCCTCCTACGCCATGCTGGGCGACGTGCACATCGCCGAGCCCGGCGCGCTGATCGGCTTTGCCGGACCGCGCGTCATCGAACAGACGATCCGCGAGAAACTGCCCGATGGCTTCCAGCGCTCCGAATATCTGATGGAGCACGGCATGGTCGACATGGTCGTATCCAGGCTGGAAATGCGTGAAACGATCGCGCGCCTGCTCAAGATGCTGCTCAAGCTGCCGGAAGAGCAAAAAACGCTGGAGCCGGAAATCCTGCCGCCGGCGGTGGTTGCCGCGGAAGCTCGGCCGCAAGCCTGAAG
>NZ_RZRR01001034.1:0-1752 GCF_003998555.1 Mesorhizobium sp. M7A.F.Ca.CA.002.09.1.1
ACATGATCGTCAATCGCTATCGCTGGTTGTCGAACACGCCGCGTGCCCACATCACCAACCAGCGCACCATGGAAGTGCTGCGCGACCTCGGTCCGGATGTCGAGGCAGAGGCCATGATGCACGCCTCGCCGCAGGAACTGATGGGCGAGAACGTGTTCTGCGAAAGCCTGGCCGGCGAGGAGATCGGCCGCATGAAGAGCTGGGGTACAGCGCCGCTCTCCAAGGCCGAACATCTGCTGTCGTCTCCCTGTTTCATGAACGATTTGCCCCAGACCTTCATGGAGCCGATCCTGTTCAAGTCGGCCTGCACCCGCGGGACGCAGGCACGCATGAGCACGGAATATGTCAGCCATGTCCAGGATGCGGACGGCGTGACCACGACCTGCCGCGATCGGCTGTCGGGTAAGGATTTCACCGTGCGGTCGAAGTTCCTCGTCGGCGCCGACGGCGGCAACTCGCTGGTGGCCGAGCATCTGGGCCTGCCGCTCGACGGTAAGATGGGCGTCGGCGGCTCGATGAACATCCTGTTCAGGGCCGATCTGTCGAAATACGTCGCGCACCGGCCGAGCGTCCTCTACTGGGTCATGCAGCCCGGCGCCGACGTCGGCGGCATCGGCATGGGTCTGGTTCGCATGGTGCGGCCGTGGGATGAGTGGCTGATCGTCTGGGGCTACGACATCAACCAGCCGCCGCCGGAGGTAACGCCGGAACTGGCCACCGAGGTCGCGCGTCAATTGGTCGGAGATTCCGCGCTCGAGATCGAGCTCCTGGGCGCCAACACCTGGACGGTGAACAACTGCTTCGCCACGCACATGCAGAAGGGGCGGGTGTTCATCATGGGCGACGCCGCGCACCGGCATCCGCCCTCGAACGGGCTCGGCTCGAACACATCGATCCAGGATGGGTTCAATCTCGCCTGGAAGCTTGCCAAGGTCGTCAAGGGGCAGGCGGGCATCGGGCTTCTGGATAGCTACTCTGCCGAGCGCGCACCGATCGCGCGCCAGATCGTGACGCGGGCGAACCAGTCCATTGCCGAATTCGGACCGATCTTCGAGGCGCTCGGCATGGATGGCGGCGTCGATCACGACAAGATCCAGAGGAACATGGAGGCCCGCGCCGACGCGACGCCCGCGGCCGAAGCGCAGCGCGAGGCGCTCCGCAAGGCTATCGCCTTCAAGAAGTACGAGTTCGACGCCCATGGCGTCGAGATGAACCAGCGCTATGCGTCCGGCGCGGTGGTGACCGACGGCCAGCGCGAGCCGGCATTCGAGAAGGATCGCGAGCTGCACTATGCGCCAACGACGTGGCCGGGCGCGCGCTTGCCGCATGTCTGGGTGTTCGAGCGCTCGGGCAGGAAGGTCTCGACGCTCGATCTTTGCGGGCATGGCGAGTTCACGCTTTTGACCGGTATTGGCGGCGAGGCGTGGGTCGCCGCGGCGGAGACGGTGGGCGCGGAGCTCGGTCTGCCGATCCGCAGCCATGTGATCGGCCCGCGCCGCACGATCGAGGATCATGCCGGCGACTGGGCCGGCGCGCGGGAGATCCGCGACACCGGCTGCCTGATCGTCCGTCCCGACCACCACGTCGCCTGGCGTTCCGAAACGCTCGCGGCCGATCCGGCGGCCGAACTGCGCCGGGTCTTCAAATCCGTTCTGGCGCGCTGAGGAGGATCGCATGATTGACGAACACGAATCCGGCTATTTCACCGAGGCGAACTCGGCCGAGGTCGTCGTGGCGCGCAACAGGAACGCC
>NZ_RZRR01001035.1:0-1752 GCF_003998555.1 Mesorhizobium sp. M7A.F.Ca.CA.002.09.1.1
CTCGTGCGGGTCGATGAACATCGAGGTGGTGCCGTGCGGAATGACGGCCCGGCAGAACTCGGTCACCGTCACCATGCCGCTCTCGACATGCATATGCGCGTCGCAGAGGCCGGGCACCAGATAACGCCCGCCGGCATCGACCACCTTGGTGCCCTGGCCGATTGCATGGCTGGCATTGGGCCCGCAATAGGCAAAGCGCCCGCCGGCAATGGCGATGTCGGTGCCGGCGATGATCTCGCCCGAATGAACGTTCACCCAGCGGCCGTTGCGCACGACCAGGTCAGCGGGTTTGCGCCCCACGGCGACATCGACCAGATGTGTCGCCATCTCGGTCCACGGTCTGGGTTTTGCGGGCGTTGCTTTCGTCATTGGCGATTCCTCGGTTGCCGCCAGTCTCGCAAATGTCGGCGGGCGCCGCCAGAGCCGTCGGTCCGACATACCGCGTCAGGGCGAGCTTGTTGACTAATCCGGCTGGAAGGCGATGCTGACCGCGAACCGAACCATATGAGGGAAGACATGACCCGTTTTTGGAAAGCGTTCGCCATCGTTATCTTGTTCGCAGCGTCGACCACTTCTGCCGTGGCCGAGGAGCGTTGGCAGACCTTGCCGGAACCAGCGGCCATGCCCAAACCCGATCAGAGCGGATACGCGCCGGTGAACGGCATCCAGATGTACTACGCCGTTTTCGGCGCGGGCGATCCGGTGCTGCTCATCCATGGCGGCCTCGGCCACGGCGACATCTGGGCCAGCCAGGTGGCCACGCTTTCCAAGACGCACAAGGTAATCGTCGCCGACAGCCGTGGCCACGGCCGCTCCACCCGCACCGAGCAGCCCTATGGCTACGACTTGATGGCATCGGACTATCTGGCGCTGCTCGACCACCTGAAGATCGACAAGACCGCGCTTGTCGGCTGGAGCGATGGCGGCATCATCGGTATCGACATCGCACTGCATCATCCGGAGCGGCTGACAAGGCTGTTCGCGCAAGCCGCCAACGTAACCACCGACGGCCTTGATCCGGGCGTGATGACCAACAAGACCTTTGCCGCCTACATCGACCGCTCCGGCCGCGACTACAAGAAGATGTCGAAAACACCGGACCAGTATGACGCCTTCGTGGCGCAGATGAGCCACATGTGGGAGAGCGAGCCGGCGTGGAGCAAGGAACAGCTTGCCGAGATAACCACGCCGACGGCGATCGTTGCCGGCGACCACGATGAGGCGATCAAGCGCGAACACACCGACTATATCGCCTCCGCCATCCCAGGTGCGAAGCTGATCATCCTGCCCAACGCCAGTCATTTCGCCATGCTGCAAGCGCCGGATGAATATAGCCAGGCTGTGCTGGACTTCATCGATGCCAAATAGAGGATTCTGTACGGCGACAGGGGGATTGCGATTGCGGCGAATGCGGTTATCCTTCTGACGAGGATCTTTCTGAACCGTCATTTCGGGGAGTTCGATGCGTCGATTGATGGTCGCTAGTGCCGGTTTCCTTGCCGTTCTGGCCGTGCCGGCTTTTGCAGCCGACCCGGCGGTCGACGTGCCGATGACCGCGCCCGGATTCGACTGGACGGGCTATTACGCTGGTCTGCAGGCCGGCTATGGCTGGGGCCAATCCGATGTATCGGTGACAGAAGGTGCGCCATTTTCCATCGCGCCCGACATTGACGGCGGTTTTGTCGGCGGCCACGTCGCCGGCCTGTGGCAATTCGACCAGGCGGTGCTCGGCGCCGAGGCGGACCTCAGCTA
>NZ_RZRR01001036.1:0-1750 GCF_003998555.1 Mesorhizobium sp. M7A.F.Ca.CA.002.09.1.1
GCCGAAGAATTTCATCGGCATCCATTTCTTCTCGCCGGTCGACAAGATGATGCTGGTCGAGATCATTTTGGGCAAGAAGACCGGCGACAAGGCGCTGGCCACCGCGATCGACTTCGTTCGCGCCATCAAGAAGACGCCGATCGTCGTCAACGACACGCGCGGCTTCTACGTCAACCGCTGCGTGCTGCGCTACATGACGGAAGCCTACAAGATGCTGATCGAAGGTGTGCCCGCGCCGATGATCGAGAACGCGGCGAAGGCAGCCGGCATGCCGGTCGGCCCCCTGGCACTGACCGACGAAACGGCCATCGACCTTGCCCAGAAGATCATGAAGCAGACCATCAGGGATTTGGGCGACAAGGCGGTCGATCCCAAGCAGATGGCGCTGATCAACACCATGGTCGACGATCACGGCCGCTTCGGCCGCAAGAACGGCAAGGGGTTTTACGATTATCCGGCAAAGCCCGCCAAGAAGAAGCTGTGGCCGGGCATCAGGGATCTCTATCCGCAGCTTGCGCCCGAGAAGGTCGATTATGAGGAACTGCAGCAGCGGCTGCTGGTCACCATCGCGCTGGAAGCGGCCCGGGTGATGGAAGAAGGCATCGTCACCGACCCGCGCGAGGCCGATGTCGGCTCGATCCTCGCCTTCGGCTTCGCTCCCTATACCGGCGGTGCGCTGTCCTACATCGACGGCATCGGCGCCAAGGCGTTCGTCAAGATCGCCAGAAACCTGCAGAAGAAATACGGCGCCGAGTTCAAGGCGCCCAAGCTGCTGCTCGACATGGCCGAGAAGGGTGAGAGCTTCTATCAGCGCTTCGATCCCTATGCGAAAGGCGAGACCAGGAAAGCGGCGTGAGTAAGCCTTGCACTGTGGACAAGATGGCGGTCCGGGGTTAGAACAGGGAAGGTATTTTTTCCTGTTCAAAGGAGAGCGACACATGCTCTCGCATGACCGTGTCTGGGCTGCCATTGATGCTCTTGCCGAGCGCTATTCGCTTTCGGCCTCGGGGCTGGCCAAGCGTGCGGGGCTCGATTCCACCGCCTTCAACAAGTCGAAGCGCCTGTCGTCGGATGGCCGGCCGCGCTGGCCCTCGACCGAATCACTGGCAAAGATTATGGAGGCAACGGGCGCTTCCCTCGACGAATTCACCGGTTTGATTGAAGGTCGGGCCGGGGCCAGCCATGCGGCTTCGGTCGCCCGCCGAAGCTCCGTGCCGCTGCTCGGCTTTGCCCAGGCCGGCGCCGGCGGCTTCTTCGACGATGCCGGCTTTCCAGCCGGGCAGGGCTGGGATCTGATCGAACTGCCGACGCAATCGACCGAGAGTTCCTATGCTTTGCAGGTGCAGGGCGATTCCATGCTGCCGCTCTACCGCAATGGCGACGTCCTCATCGTCGAACCGGGCGCCGTTACCCGCAAGGGCGATCGCGTCGTCGTCAAGACCACATCAGGCGAAGTGATGGCCAAGGTGCTCGAGCGCCAGACCGTCAGGTCGATTGCGCTGGTCTCGCTCAATCCCGATCATCCCGACCGCGATATTCCCATGCGCGATGTCGAATGGGTGGCGCGGATTGTCTGGGCAAGCCAATAGGTCAAGCTGGTGCGGCTTCTCCATCATGCGCTGGCGGTTCTGATGGTCCCTGTGATGGCAGCCATTGTCGTCACTGGCGGTCACACTCTGAAAGGTAGTGAAAGCGTCATCACCGTGGACCAGCTTGATCCGGGCGCCGATGCGATGGCGCAGCAGGCTGC
>NZ_RZRR01001037.1:0-1746 GCF_003998555.1 Mesorhizobium sp. M7A.F.Ca.CA.002.09.1.1
GGCTCTGGTGCATGAAGGCGGCCGCGTCGCGATCGAGCAGGCCGCGGATCCGCGGATCGCCCTGCCCGGCATCCCAGCGACCGCGAGCCGCTGTGGTGTTGGAATCGCCTTCGGTGTGCACAAGTTCAGATATCGCGGCCATCATGGTCTCCGAAATGCGAATGAGGGAGCGGCGAACGCTCCCTCGATTGTTCTATCCGTCAATGCCGTCCGGTCAGGACCAGGGCAGCGAAAATGTCTTCACATTGGTGTAGCTCTTCATCGCTTCGATGACGCCTTCCTTGTAGCCGTTGCCCGAATCCTTGATGCCGCCGAAGGGCGACATCTCGATGCGATAGCCCGGCACTTCCCAGATGTTGACGGTGCCGACCTGAAGGCCGGCGATGTATTTCTGCATGCGCGGAAAAGAGTTGGTGCAGACGCCCGACGACAGGCCGAAGGCGGTCGAGTTGGAGAGCGCAATCAACGCCTCGTCATCGTCCGGCGCACGCACGATCGGGATGATCGGCCCGAAGGTTTCTTCCATGACCAGCTCGGATGTATGCGGCACGCGATCGACGACGATCGGCGGCAGCAACGCGCCCTGACGACCCGGATTGTAGAGGATTTCGGCGCCTTGCTCGGCAGCCATGTGGACGCGGGCTTCGAACAGCGCCGCCGCCTTCTCGTGCACGACGGTGCCAAGGTCGGTCGCGCGGTCCATCGGATCGCCGAAGCGGATCTTCTTCGCCCGCTCCAGCACCAGCGGCACGAAGCGGTCGGCGACGCTTTCCTGGACCAGGATGCGCTTGACCGCCGTGCAGCGCTGGCCGGAGTTTTTCGTCGCTCCGGCCACTGCTAGGTCCGCCGCCTTTGCCAGATCCTCGTCCGACAAATCGTTGAGGATGATCAGCGGGTCGTTGCCGCCGAGCTCCAGCACCTGGCGCTTGTAGCCGGCGGTGCGGGCGATCATCTTGCCGACCGGCACGCCGCCGGTGAAGGTGATCAGGTCGATGTTTTCATTGGTGATCATCTCGTTGCCGATATCGGCCGGCCAGCCGGTCACCACCGACAGCATTTCAGGCGGCAAACCGGCTTCATAGAGAATGTCGGCCAAGAGAAGCGCCGTCATCGGCGTCAGTTCGGTCGGCTTGACCACCACGCAATTGTTGGTGGCGATCGCCGGCGCCACCTTGTGCGAGACCATGTTGAGCGGATGATTGAACGGCGTGATCGCCGAGATCGCCTTCAACGGCTCGCGAGTGGTGAAGATCTTGCGCGCCTTCCCGTGCGGGGTGAGGTCGCAGGAGAAGATCTGCCCGTCATCCTGGATGCACATCTGCGCCGACAGCGTGAACACGTCATAGGCACGGCCGACCTCATAGAGCGAGTCCGTCTTGGAGATGCCGAGCTCGAGCGTGATGAGATCGGAGATTTCATCGCGGCGCGAGGCCAATGCCTCGGCGGTGCGGAACAGTATCTGCTGACGCTCGTAGCGGGTCAGCTTCGATTTGTAGCCGGCGGCGATCTCGAATGCCTGGCGGGCGTGATCGGCGCGGCCGGCCGGAACGGTGCCGATGACGGTGTCGTTCCAGGGATAGCGAACCTCGACGACGCCTTCGGCATCGACTCGTCTGCCGGCGATGCGCATCGGCTCGTGGCGAACTTTGATGGCGGGGTCGAGCTTGGTCATGGGTTCTGCTCCAGCAGATTCTTGTTGCGCGGAGGATTCGACCCCCACTCCGGCCCTTCGGGCCACCTCTCCCC
>NZ_RZRR01001038.1:0-1746 GCF_003998555.1 Mesorhizobium sp. M7A.F.Ca.CA.002.09.1.1
AAGCTCCACCAGCCGCTCCACACAAGACTCCTCGGCCTGGTCGAGTTCAGCCAGCGTCTCCTCGAGGTCGCGGCGTTTCTGCCGGAGATCCTCGCGCTTTTCCTCGATGCGCTTGATCATCAGGTTGAGCTGGCCGACTTCGCCGGGCGGCTCCTTGTACATCTGGATGATTTCGCGAATCTCGTTGATCGAGAAGCCAAGCCTTTTGCCGCGCATGATCTGGCGAATGAGCTGCCGGTCGGAGGGGCGAAACAGCCGCGTGCGGCCGCGCCGCACCGGCTGCACCAGCCCTTCGTCCTCATAAAAGCGCAGCGTCCGCGTCGACACGTCGAACTCGCGGGTCAACTCGGTGATCGAATAATATTCTCGCATTGCCACTCCCACACGCCGAAACACCGGGGCGATCGCCATGGCGGCGTCACCCTTCTGTCCCGAACCAAAACCCATGCCATGCCGGAATCGACATGGCGCCCCGCGCGAGCCTCGCACGGCATTTACGTAAAAGTCAATTGAGCCAAAAGGCGTGCCTTCAGGGCACGCCGAACCACCACGTGGCAATGCCGAGAAATGCAAAGAAACCGACGACGTCGGTAACCGTGGTGACGAAGACCGCCGAAGCGACCGCCGGATCGACCTTGAAACGATCGAGCAGCAGCGGGATCAGGATGCCGGCCAGGGCGGCCACGAACATGTTGATGATCATCGCCGCCGCGATGATCCCGCCCAGATTGGGATCACGGAACCAGGCTGCCGCGACGATGCCGATCAGGATGGCGAAGACGATGCCGTTGATGAAGCCGACACCCATCTCGCGGCGAATGATGCGGCCGGCATTGTAGATGTCGAGATCCCTGGTCGCCAACGCCCGCACGGTGACGGTCATGGTTTGCGAGCCGGCATTGCCGCCCATGCCCGCGACGATCGGCATCAGCACCGCCAGTGCCACGATGTGTTCGATCGTGCGGTCGAACAGGCTGATCACCGACGCCGCCAGGAACGCGGTCAGAAGGTTGATCAGCAGCCACGGAACGCGTGAGCGCGAGGTCGAAAAGATGCTGTCGGAAAGCTCTTCGTCGCCGACGCCGCCCATGCGCATCAGATCTTCCTCGGCCTCCTGCTGGATGACGTCGACGACATCGTCAATGGTCAGAACGCCAACCAGCCGTTCGTTCTCGTCGACGACCGCGGCCGACAAAAGATCGTACTGCTCGAATTCCCGCGCCGCCTCTTCCTGGTCCATGGTGGCCGGAATGGCGTGCCGCGTCTCGTGCATCACCTCCTCGACCTTGACCGAACGCTTGGTGCGCAGGATCTGGTCGAGGTCGATGGCGCCGAGCAGCTTGAAGCTCGGATCGATGACGAAGATCTGGCTGAAGCGCTCGGGAAGATTGTTGTCCTCGCGCATGTAGTCGATGGTCTGGCCGATCGTCCAGAACGGCGGAACCGCGACGAACTCGGTCTGCATGCGGCGGCCGGCCGTCTCTTCGGGATAATCGAGCGAGCGGCGCAGCCTGATCCGCTCGGTGAACGGCAGTTGCGACAGGATCTCGTCCTGGTCTTCCTGGTCGAGATCCTCGAGAATGTAGACGGCGTCGTCGGAATCGAGCTCCTGCACCGCCTGCGCGATCTGCGCATTGGGCAGATTGTCGACGATCTCCATACGGATCGCCTCGTCGACCTCCGTCAGCGAGGAAAAGTCGAAATCGGCGCCCAGGAGTTCGACCAGCGCGCGGCGCTGTTCGGGAT
>NZ_RZRR01001039.1:0-1745 GCF_003998555.1 Mesorhizobium sp. M7A.F.Ca.CA.002.09.1.1
GTCGAGGCACCCTATTTCTTGAATGAACTCGCCATTCTTGACAAGAACCGGTCGGTCGAACGTCCTGTAACTCATGTGATCCTCCATTCCGCACGTGGGTTGTTGTTGGTTCGGGTCATCATGCGATTGCATGCTCCGGCTCGGCCAACATGCCGCCGCCTCCACGCCCGGGCGGCACCGTTGCAAAGGCCGGGATTGGCGGCGGATCATCATCGTCATCTCGCCAGGGGCGCCGCATCCAACCGAGCCGGCTCTTCTTGCGGCGCCGGTCGAAAGACAGGCTGACGGTTCCCGACTCCTTTGAAACACGCGGTTCCCGCCCGGTTTCGTCCAGAAGGCGGAGTGCGCGAAGTATGTCGCTGACTTCCACGATGGCGCCGTTGTCCAATTGCCGCAACGCGGGATTGTCAGGAACCGCATGAACGTCGGAAGCCCAGAAAGCGAGCAAAGCCCGCTTTGCACCGATCGTCATCGTCTCCTCGTTCAGCACATCATCTGGCGTCCGCAATCCGGCGGATTCCGCGGCAAGATTTTTCGGTTCAGGTTGGTGAAAACTGTAAGTTCCGGTTCTCATCTCCATTCTCCGCGATCTGTGCCTCCCGGCCGAACCGGGAGGCGGACCGTAGATTTAGGTCCAGGGAATCAGGCGACCTCGCGTTGAGGCTCCGCATCCGAGTCGATCAACTGCTTCTTGCCGGGTTGCTCGAGCGAAACCGCTTTGGCTTCGGACCCTATCTCAATGCGCCGAGGCTTGAGTTCCTCGGGCACTTCGCGGACCAGGTCCACTGACAGCAAGCCATTCTCGAGGTTGGCCGCCTTGACCTTTACGTGGTCGGCAAGTTTGAACACCTGCTTGAAGTTGCCCGTCGCCAAGCCGCGATGAAGGACCTCCCGATTTTCCTGGTCGGGTTTCCTTTGGCCGACGACAGACAATTCGGGGCCGTTCTGCATGAGTTCGACCTCATCGAGAGCGAAGCCGGCGATAGCCATCGTAATGCGATAGTCGTTCTCGCCGGTCTTCTCGATATTGTAGGGAGGCCAGTCGGAGCGTACGCTTTTTTCGAGCATATCGAAGAGACGGTCGAAGCCGACCGTTGTGCGGTAAAGAGGGGTATAATCAGAGCTTCTCATAGCCATATCCTCCGTGAAGCAACATGGATTACGAGGCTGTCGCAGCGTCGCCGCGACGCCAGTATGTCGAGCCGAAGCCTCGACGGAAAACGATCTGGTAATCGTGTTTTTTTCCTTCAAGAGGGCGACAAAAATATTTTTGGCCGGCAGGCAGGTGCCCAAGGCGCTGCCTTGCGTGCTGGTGGCCACTGCGCGATGTTGACGCCAGGGGTGGATGCGAATCATGCGAAAAATTTTGATGTCAGGACTGCTGCTCGCGGCAGCCTTTTCCGCGAACCCGGCCCACGCGCTGGACAGCAGCGGCACGCCTGTCGTCGTGACCCCTCTTGCGTCGCGCACGACGACCGCGTCCGGCCAACCGATCACGCTGCCGCAGAAGAACGTGCAGGTGCTGGTCTCGACCTACGACATCGCGCCGGGCGCGACCTTGCCGGTCCACAGGCACCCTTTCCCGCGCTATGCCTATGTCCAGGCCGGCACGCTGAAGGTCACCAATGTCGAGACCGGCGACAGCAACACCTACAAGGCCGGCGATTTCATCATCGAAATGATCGGCCAGTGGCATCAGGCCACCAATATCGGTGATATCGAGGTGAAGCTTCTGGTGATCGATC
>NZ_RZRR01001040.1:0-1739 GCF_003998555.1 Mesorhizobium sp. M7A.F.Ca.CA.002.09.1.1
CCATATGGAGTTGACCACCCTGCGTCTCAGCGATGGCGCGCAGATAGGAATAGTCGTTGACGCGCACGCGCGTCGACAGATGCGTCACGCCGGCATCCTTGCCGAGCTGGAACGTTGCCGCCACCGGTGCAGGGTTCGCATCGATGATCAAGGTAACGGATTTGATGCCGTCTGGCGCCTTGGCTGGATCGAGATAGATATCGACGGGCACGATGGCGGCATCCTGCGCCCGCTTCGGTGCTTCGATCCGGACGACGCCGGTATCGACCAGAATTGCCCGATCGCCGAACACGTCGCCCTTCAAGTCATGCCAGATTCTATCCGAGGACGCGGTTGTTTGCTGTGCGTTGGCGGCTCCCGAGGAGCCGAGCAACGTGCCGATGGTCAAGATGATCGCGGTGAAAACGGATGCGAGCGGCAAGGCGAGCTGCCGGCTCGAGTAAGCTTGATTTTGCATTTCGATGCCTCCACCAATGCAAGAGAGGTGGTGCCCAGGCTGGCGTTGAGGATAAGCCTTTGGCGACGCCTTGGCAAATCGCCGTGCTTTACGGCCGCCTGGCGCATGTCGGCGTCGTCTATTCCCATTCGAGTTCGGCAAATGCGGCCGTTGCGTTGCGCTCGTTGTAATCGTCGAACAGGTGCCAATTGTCCCGTTCGCTTCCGCCTGCGGTTTTGACTGCTTCGCGCAGCGGCGTTCCGTCGGCGATCGCCTTGCGGATATCGCGCGCCAGAACCTCGAAATAGCGTCGCTCCCCCGCCAGTGCCTGTGGCCAGTCGGCCGTTACAGGACCATGACCTGGAACGACGCGCGCGGCGTCGATCGCGGTGAGTGCATCCATCTGGCGGAGCCATCCAAGCAGTGATCCGTCGAGCGTCGGCAAGGAGCCCATGAACACCAGATCGCCGGCAAAGAGCGTTCTGGTCGTGGTATCGAATACGGTCAGGTCGTTGTCGGTGTGCGCCGCCTTCCATGCCCGCAGTTCGATCGTGCGCCCGCCGAGGTCGAGTTGCAGGTGATCGTCGACCAGCCTGGTCGGCGACACGATCTCGACCCCCTCCATCAGCGCCTCGCCAAGCTGTTCGCGATAGTTGTGCAGATAGAACGCGCCACGCGCGTCGAGGGCGCGCGGCAGATTGCGGTGACCGACGATGGTCGCGCCGATCTCCCGGAATGCCGCATTGCCGAAGATGTGGTCGGGGTGCATGTGGGTGTTGACCAGGAAGCGAACCGGCTTTGCGGTTACCTTTCCGATCGCGGCGAGAAAGGCGTGCGCCTCGATCAGGCTGCCACCGCTGTCGATGACGGCAACCGCATCGGTACCGATGACGGCGCCCAGATTGCAGATCGCACCGTCGTTGGCGGCGGTCATCAATTCATCCGTGCCCTGGAAGGCGAAGACGCCGTCGGCGATCTGCCTGAGCGAGAATCCCAGGTTGCCAGCCGCGGCTCGTCCGAGGCAGCACGGCATCAAGGCGGCGCTGGCGGCGGTACAGGCGAAGCCACTCACAAGCCTGCGTCTTAGCCGATCGATCGACATGAAGGCCTCCGATATGCATTTCACCTGCAGGCGATCAGGTGACGTCCGGAAATCTATGATGGAACGACCGCAGAAGGTCGCTCATCACCTGCGAATTGCGATGTTGCCGTGGCAACCGTACGTCGAACACGCCGAGCACATGGGTTGGCCGCGGCGCGAGCACGATGATGCGGTCCGAGAGCATCAGTGCCTCGCGTAGAT
>NZ_RZRR01000103.1:0-9662 GCF_003998555.1 Mesorhizobium sp. M7A.F.Ca.CA.002.09.1.1
ATCTCCGGCGCCGAAGTCGGCTGTCAGGGCGAGGTCGGGTCGGCATCGGCAATGGCGGCGGCCGGCCTGTGCGCCGTCATGGGCGGTACGCCCGAGCAGGTCGAGAATGCCGCCGAGATCGCGCTCGAACACCATCTCGGCATGACCTGCGATCCGGTTGGCGGGCTGGTGCAGGTGCCGTGCATCGAGCGCAATGCGCTGGGCGCGGTCAAGGCGGTGACGGCAGCGTCACTGGCCATCAAGGGCGACGGCACCCATTTCGTACCTCTCGATGCAGCAATCGAGACCATGCGCCAGACCGGCCTCGACATGAACGAGAAGTACAAGGAAACCAGCCTGGGTGGGCTCGCCGTCAACGTCGTGGAATGCTGAAGGCTGGCCTAAACTGCCACTGTGGAGAAGTCGATCCGGTCGTTGACGCGTCCGCATGCGGGACTAACCTTAAGCGATGTCTCTCAATCTCATAAAACTCTGTGTCGGCTGCGACAGCGTCGAAGATCTCGAGGAGTGGATCGCCTTCCGCCTCGACGAGCGGCGGCGCGCCGGTGAGCCGGTCGAGCAATATCACACCACGCGCATGATGCCGACGCGCGGCGCCGAGGTCACCGATGGCGGTTCGCTCTATTGGGTGATCAAAGGAAATGTGCAGTGCCGCCAACTGATCACCGAGATCCGGCCGTTCACCGATAGTGAAGGCATCGGCCGCTGCCACCTGATTCTCGACCCCGAGGTTGTTCGAACCGACTGGCAGCCGCGCCGGGCCTTTCAGGGCTGGCGCTATCTGAAGCCGGCCGACGCGCCGCTCGATCTGGGCAAGGGCAAGGCCGGACTGATCGAGATGCCGCCGAAACTCAGGCGCGAGCTTGCCGACCTCGGCCTGCTCTGACCCCAGGTGGCATCACCGTCTGGCCCTTTGTGCCACCCGATGTGGGGCTTGCAAGCGATGTGGCAACGCCACATCTTGTTTTTTATGAGCGATAAGAAGCAACCTGTGCCAGCGAGGACCAATCCTGCGCCGATCAAGCCTCAATCCAACGCTGGCGAGATCGACGCCTTCATTCGCCAGGCGAGGACACTTGCCGCATCGGCGACCGGTTCGGGCAGGCTGATCCTTGCTCTCGACGCGACGATGAGCCGCCAGCCAACCTGGGATCTGGCCTGCACGCTGCAGGGCCAGATGTTCGACGCCGTCGGCAAGGCAGGAACCCTCAGCGTGCAACTGGTTTATTTTCGCGGTCTTGGCGAGTGCCGTTCGTCCGCTTTCGTGAGCGACACCAATGCCTTGAAGCAGCTGATGACGCGGATCGAGTGCCGCAGCGGTCACACCCAGATCGGCAAGGTGCTGGCGCATGCGTTGAAACAGACGGCAACCGCTAAGGTCAATGCGCTGGTCTATATCGGCGATGCGATGGAAGAGGATATCGACGATCTGGCCGAAAAGGCCGGCAGCCTCGGCCTTCATGGCGTTCCTGTCTTCGTCTTTCAGGAAGGCCATGATTCCAGCGCGGAAAAGGCATTCAAAGAGGTTGCGCGGCTGTCCAAGGGGGCCTGGTTCCGGTTTGATCGGCGGGCTGCCGCGACCCTGGCCGGACTGCTTTCGGCTGTCGCCGTGTTCGCGACCGGCGGGTTGAAGGCGCTCGAAGCCAGAGGCAGGCCGGAAGACCGGCTGATGATCGAGCATCTGCGGGGCGGCGGAAAATAATGGGCGCAATCATCGCTTTTGTAGCGTTGCTTTTGCTGCTGCTCGGCGCGGTGACGATTTTTCTGCGTGCCGAGCCAGCGAAACTGGCGGGCACGCTGCGAACGCTTGGGCCGGCTCTTCTGGCAGTTGTCGGCGTCGCCGTGCTGGTGGTCGGCCGTGAAGGCGTCGGCGGCATGATCCTCACCGCGGCAATTGCCTGGTATGGTTCCATGCGAATGAAACGCCAGCCGGCGGGGCTTGCACCGGGCAAACGCTCGACGGTGCGCACAGCGGCATTGGAAATGGAGCTCGATCACGATACCGGCGGCCTCGAAGGACTGGTCCTGGCTGGCCGCCACGAAGGCAAGATGCTTGGCGCGATGGGGCTGGTGGAATTGCAGCACCTCTACCGCGAACTCTCCGGTGATCCGGAGAGCCGGCAGTTGCTAGAGACGTATCTTGACGGCAGATTTCCCGTCTGGCGCAAAAACACTGAGACGAACGGTGGCGAAGGGCTGGGTGTTGCGCCAGGTCCGGGCGCCATGACTAAGGAGGAGGCCTACAAGGTCCTTGGTCTTGAAGCGGGGGCCGCCGCGGCGGATGTCCGCAAGGCGCACCGCCGCCTGATGCAGCGCCTGCACCCCGATGTCGGCGGCACGTCTTTCCTGGCGGCGCGGATTAACGAAGCCAAGGACGTCTTGCTCTCCAATCACAACTAGTCTCCTTCGACGCAGAATTTTTCCGGGAGATGATTTCCACGCCGTCCTACTGCTGGACGGCGTAGCACTCGATGTTCTTCTTCTTCAAAGCGGTGCAGGCCTTCCAGGCGGCGGTCTTCGAACCGAAGCCGCCGAAGCGGGCGCGATAGTAGGTGACGCCGTCCTTGTCGAAGGCGACGGTGAAGCCGGAGGCGTCGGCCAGCACCTTGGGCGCCTGCTTGGTGGTCTTGTCGAGGAAGGCCTGTGCCTCGGACTGCTTTGGCGACGAGGCGACCTGAATGGCCCAGCCCGACGGCACCGACGCCGTGTTGACCGGATCGACGGCCGCTGGTGTTGGCTCGGCATAGGCAGCGACGACCTGGGCCGTCGCGACCTGGGGGGCTGAAACGATGACGGTCTTGACCTTTCTGGTCTTGACGACGGGGGCTGCTTCTTCGGCCTGCGGGGTATCGTCTTCCGCGACCGTGGCGTCCTCGGCGACGGTGGCGTCGTCCTGCGCCACAACAGGCTTGTCATCGGGCGTCGGAGCGTCATGCTTGGGCAGGAGAACCTGGGCGAGGGCGGTGACCGGGTTGTTGCCGCCGGCCTTGGCCACCAGATCGCCACCGCCGCGAGTCGATGCCCTCGGCAGATAGGTGTTGATCAAGCTGGCCATCTGATTGTCGCGGCTGCGGCCGGAACTGCCGCCCATGACCACGCCGACGATGCGGCGATTGCCGTCGGAAACCGACGAGACGAGGTTGAAGCCGGAGGCGCGGGTGTAGCCCGTCTTGATGCCGTCGACACCCTTGATGCGTCCGAGCAGGCGATTGTGACCGTTGATGCGCTGACGCCCGTAGAGGAAGGAGCGCTGCGAGAAATAGCCGTAATATTGCGGAAAATGTTCGCGCAGCGCGATGCCGAGCGTCGCCATATCGCGCGCGGTGGTGAACTGGCCAGGGTCTGGCAGGCCATTGGCGTTGCGGAACACGGTGCCGTTCATGCCCAGCGCACGCGCCTTGGCGGTCATCATGCGGGCAAAAGTGGTTTCATTGCCGCCGAGCATTTCGCCGAGCGCGGTGGCCGAGTCATTCGCCGACTTGGTGACGATCGACAGGATCGCGGTCTCGACCGTGACCGAACCGCCCGGCTTCACGCCAAGTTTCGTCGGCGCCTCGGCGGAGGCCTTGGCGGAAAACACCACTGGCGTATTCCTGCTGATCTTGCCCTTCGCCATCGCTTCGAAGGTCAGGTACAGCGTCATCATCTTGGTCAGCGAAGCTGGATAGCGCCTGCCGTTGGCATCTGCGGAGTAAAGCACCTTGCCAGTCTTGGCATCCACGACGATGGCCGCCTGCTTGGCCGCCAGCGACGAGGCAACGTCTCCAAAAACGAATGTCATCGCCAAGGCGATGATCATCATCGTTTTGAGAGGGGAGGTGGATTTGGAAACGATGCCCAACAACGCCTTACGCACTGGTACTTCCCTTGGATTTCTTCGTTGCGTTGGAGGCGGCAAAGGGTCCTGCCTCGCTTCCGGCCAAGCTACCGGCGCAGCGTTACCAATCCGTTTATGGTAACCGCCGCGTTCACCATTTTCTTCGTGCTTGAAGCTCTCTTTATTCGATTTTTAGCCATTGGCTGCGCAGGCGGGTCCGCGAGCCCGCGAAATCTTGACTTTTGTGCGGCGCACAATATATTATCTTGCATTGCACAAGGGCGCCCCGAAGAAGGACGCCTCAACCGTCAAGGGAATCGTGAAATGACCCAGACCTATGAGGACTTCAGCAAATACGGCAAAGAGTTCGCCGACACCGGATTGAAGAGCTTCGCGTCGCTCTCCAAGGGCGCACAGGCGATTGCCACCGAGGCTGGTGAATACACCAAGAAGAGTTTTGAAACCGGCAGCGCCACTGTGGAGAAGCTGTTTTCAGCCAAGTCGCTGGAAAAGGCCATCGAGATCCAGTCGGACTACGCCAAGCAGTCCTATGAGGCGTTCGTCGCCGAGGCTACCAAGATCGGCGATCTCTATGCCGAACTCGCCAAGGAAGCCTACAAGCCATTCGAATCGATCGTTGCCAAGGCGAAGTAATTTCGCCCGGGCGAACTGATTTCGCCTGACGTGACCCAGATTCAGCCTTTTGACCCGAGAAAAAGCCCGGCCGTGGAAACGTGGCCGGGCTTTTTCGTGTCAATTTCCGTTCCAGAGCCTCGCGCCCCTTCACGATTGCGAAAATCGTCCAAGTTTGGTGACCTAGCCATATTGTCAGCTAACCAGAAGGGCTTAAAATCGTACATCGAACACCTACATGTCGAACTCGCATGGGGAATCGAAAGAGGCAGGAATACGTGACGATCGGTTTGACTGCCACGAGACGCGTGGTGCGAATGCAAGACGGCGACGGTAACGGCAATGGGGCCGGCCGTGGGACGGCCGTCATCACGCGCACCAAAACCAAGACCAAGAAGCCCAGCCTTTATCGGGTCCTCATCCTCAACGACGACTACACTCCGATGGAGTTCGTGGTTCACGTGCTGGAGCGTTTTTTCCAGAAGGATCGCGAAGCCGCCACACGCATCATGCTTCATGTTCACAATCATGGAGTGGGCGAGTGCGGGGTCTATACATTCGAGGTGGCCGAGACCAAAGTGTCCCAGGTCATGGATTTCGCCCGACAGAATCAGCATCCGCTGCAATGCGTGATGGAGAAGAAGTGAGGTAACATGCCGGCTTTCTCCCAAGGCCTGGAAAAGGCGCTTCACCAGGCGCTGACGCTCGCCAATGAGCGGCACCATGAATATGCAACCCTAGAACATCTGCTGCTCGCGCTCATCGACGACACCGAGGCGGCCGCCGTCATGCGCGCCTGCAATGTCGATCTCGATGAGCTCAAGCATACGGTTCTCACCTATATCGACACCGAGCTGGACAACCTCGTCACCGGCTACGACGAGGACTCCAAGCCGACGGCCGGTTTCCAGCGCGTCATCCAGCGCGCGGTGATCCATGTGCAGTCTTCTGGCCGCGAGGAAGTGTCGGGCGCCAACGTGCTCGTCGCCATCTTCGCCGAGCGCGAGAGCCATGCCGCCTATTTCCTGCAGGAACAGCAGATGACCCGCTACGATGCGGTCAACTACATCTCGCACGGCATTGCCAAGCGTCCGGGCGCGTCGGAGACACGCTCGCCGCGCGGCGCCGATGACGAGCAGGGCGGCCAGAACGGCGCCGAGCCGCAAGAGGAAGGCGGCAAGAAGAAGCAGCAGCAGGACGCGCTGACGGCCTATTGCGTCAATCTCAACAACAAGGCCAAGGCCGGCAAGATCGACCCGCTGATCGGCCGCGAGTCCGAGATCAACCGCACCATCCAGGTGCTGTGCCGCCGCTCCAAGAACAACCCGCTCTACGTCGGTGACCCCGGCGTCGGCAAGACGGCGATCGCCGAGGGCCTGGCCAAGCGCATCGTCGAGGGCGACGTTCCCGAAGTGCTGCACAATGCCACCATCTTCGCGCTCGATATGGGCACGCTGCTCGCCGGCACGCGCTATCGCGGTGATTTCGAGGAACGGCTGAAGCAGGTCGTCAAGGAGCTCGAGGATTATCCTGGCGCCGTGCTGTTCATCGACGAGATTCACACGGTGATCGGGGCAGGGGCGACTTCAGGCGGCGCCATGGATGCGTCCAACCTGTTGAAGCCGGCGCTGTCGTCGGGTGCGATCCGCTGCATCGGCTCGACCACCTACAAGGAATTCCGCCAGTTCTTCGAGAAGGACCGTGCCTTGGTGCGGCGCTTCCAGAAGATCGACGTCAACGAGCCGACCATCGAGGACGCGATCGAGATCATGAAGGGCCTCAAGCCCTATTATGAGGAGTTCCACAAGGTGAAGTTCACCAACGAGGCGATCAAGGCCTCGGTGGAACTGTCGGCACGCTACATCAACGACCGCAAGCTGCCGGACAAGGCGATCGACGTGATCGACGAGACCGGCGCCTCGCAGATGCTGGTGCCGGAAGCCAAGCGCAAGAAGACTATCGGCATCAAGGAGATCGAGGCGACGATCGCCACCATGGCCCGCATCCCGCCGAAGACGGTTTCGGCCGACGACGAGAAGGTGCTGCAGGGCCTCGATATCGAGCTGAAGCGAGTCGTCTATGGCCAGGACACTGCGATCACCGCACTGACCTCGGCGATCAAGCTGGCGCGTGCCGGCCTGCGCGAACCGGAGAAGCCGATCGGCTCCTACCTGTTCTCCGGCCCGACCGGCGTCGGCAAGACCGAAGTGGCCAAGCAGTTGGCCGCGTCGCTCGGCGTGGAGCTGATCCGCTTCGACATGTCGGAATATATGGAGCGCCACACCGTGTCGCGGCTGATCGGTGCTCCTCCCGGCTATGTCGGCTTCGACCAGGGCGGTCTTCTGACGGACGGCGTCGACCAGCATCCGCATTGCGTGCTGTTGCTGGACGAGGTCGAGAAGGCGCATCCGGACCTGTTCAACATCCTGTTGCAGGTTATGGACCATGGCAAGCTGACCGACCACAACGGCAAGCAGATCGACTTCCGCAATGTGATCCTGATCATGACCACCAATGCGGGCGCGTCGGATGCGCAGCGTGCGGCGATCGGCTTCGGCTCGACCAAGCGCGAAGGCGACGATGTCGAGGCGATCAACCGGCTGTTCACGCCGGAGTTCCGCAACCGTCTCGATGCGATCATCCCGTTCGGCTCGCTGCCGGTGCCGGTCATCCATCAGGTGGTGCAGAAGTTCGTCATGCAGCTCGAGGCCCAGCTTTCCGAGCGTGGCGTCACCTTCGACCTGTCGGCGGACGCGATCGCCTGGCTCGCCGACAAGGGCTATGATGAGCGCATGGGCGCGCGGCCGCTCGGTCGTGTGATCCAGGAGCACATCAAGAAGCCATTGGCCGACGAGGTGCTGTTCGGCAAGCTCAAGAAGGGCGGCACGGTGCGCGTCACCGTCGAGAAGAAGGAAACCGGCGAGACCGGCCTGAAGCTCGAATCGCTGGCCGACGAGGCGCCGGTGAAGCCGAAGAAGGAAGAGCCGGAAGAAACGCCGAAGTCCAGAAAGGCCGTGGTGAAAAAGCCGGCGGCCAAGAAGCTGGTGGCGCAGAAGCCCGAAGCCAAGGGCAAGGACGGCGGCAAGCGCAGCCTGGTGCCACAACTGCCCCGAAAGAACTGAGCTTACGAAAGTCAAAAAAGCCCCGGAGACGGGGCTTTTTTATTGGAGCGAGGGTAGGCATAATCGGCCAGATCATCATCCTGAACGGTGCGCCGCGATCGAAAAACAAGCATCGCCAAGGCTGTTCAGGAGTGCTTCGATGGCGTCTGGATCAATCTCGGTGTCGACGTTTGCGATCAGGCCATGCCGCCGCGCTATCGACCCGAGATGGGATTGCGGCCCGGTGGCGCGCCTGTGGCAGGAAGAGGTGCACCGGCCCGGCGTGTACGATCTGGAAGTCGACACGTCGCTCCTGAGCCCTGGGCAATGCGCGGACACGCTCGCAGAGCAGCTTCGGCAAGGACCGTATCGAACAGCGTTTCGGAAATGTCCAACCCATCCAGCGCCGCCCTTGAGGCGTTTTGACCGGCATGCCGCCGCAGGCGAGTTCGTCCAGATCGGCGAATTTACATCCCGCAAAGGGCCGGCGATTGCATGGTGGAGCTCTCAGCGGCCGCGCTGTCCGACTCGAAACGGGTCAGCAAATATCCGCACGCCTTCCAGATCGCGACCATCAGGGATGCGCCCGCATAGCCATCCACGGCATAGTGCCAGCCAAGCACGACGGATCCGACCATAATGACGCCGCGAATAACCACATCACAACACCGGCCAGCCGAGACCGCCGCGTTGCATAGAGAGCGAACAGCACCGCCATCGCAACGTGCAGGGATGGGAAGGCGGATATACCGACGCTGCCGGTAGTTGCGCCGGTGTAGCCACCCCACAGCATATCCTGCGTGTTGAGCGCCCAGATTGGATAGATGCGATCGGCGGTGGCGAGTGCTTGCATGAGGGCGTGAAAGTCGTTGCCGAACCCCAATCGCTCGTAAAAGCAAGGGCCAGCCGACGACAGGCCCATCGCGAGGAAGAAGCCACCCAGCGTCCACACCGTCATGAAGCTCATCAGGAACTGGTGACGCAGCTTCGTATCCTTGCGTGCGATGCACACGGTGAAAACCGCGGTAATGAGCACGACGAACCAGAAATTGTAAGCGATGTTGATGATCTTCAATGCAAGCGGCGACTGGACGGTAAACCACAACCATTCGTGCGGGGCTCGACCGAAATGCAGGATGCGGTCGGCCTGAGCCAATGCCTTGTCCCATGCAAACGGAGAGAGGATTGCAATGGCTCCCTTCAACACACCGATCGCGGATATGAAGGCAAGACCCGCACCCAGGCCATTCAGGCTGTTGGCAATGCGTTCGGCGTCGCCAAAGAATCTACCCAGTGACTTGAGGAAGGTGTGCAGCGGTTCGGTATCCCGCTGGACCAGCGCAAGATGGAGAAGCGTCCCAAGTGCAAAGGCTGAGCCGCAAATCCAGAAGGCGATGAAAAGATACTCAGCGTATTCCTCCAGAACGCCGAAATCCGGCATGTTTCCAGTGTGCCACCCGACTGCGCTTGCCAGAAGCAGCGCAGCGGCAGCCATAGCGTGCAGCAGCCGGTGTCGCCAAAAGGCATCCGCCAAGATGCCAAGAAAAGCACGCTCGACAATTGCCCCCGCCAGTGGGGCCGATGCCGCAACCGAATGTTCCATGGTTTTGAAGCCCCACAGCTCGCCACGCGTTAGCATTTTACCGTGAGATGGTTCGATATTTCCTAATCAGACGATTAGAGTTGCAAACGGTTGAGTCGGCACTGGGCACGGCCGGGCATTAGAATCGGCTTCTGGACTGAACGGCGCTTGTTAGTCCGATATTCTCGACCCGGTCCACCACATCATTGGCGGACCTCCCGCTCTCAATTTTTGAGTGCAGTCCGTATCTTTTCGGCGTTACCGACCAGAATCTCCGGCTTCTCCATCTCGCCCGTGTGCGGCTTCAGCGGGATGCCGTCGAAGCGCGGAATGACATGCACATGCAGATGATAGACGGTCTGCCCTGAGGCCGGCTCATTGAACTGCATGACGGTGACGCCATCGGCGCCGAAGGCCTTTTTCACCGCCAGCGCCACTTTCTGAACGGCGCTCAAGAGATGGCCGAAAATTGACGGATCGGCATCGAGAAGGTTGCGCGACGGCGCTTTCGGCACCACCAGCGTATGGC
>NZ_RZRR01001041.1:0-1738 GCF_003998555.1 Mesorhizobium sp. M7A.F.Ca.CA.002.09.1.1
CTTCGATCCAGCCGAAGCCCGTGCCGCGGTTTCGCGATCACGGTCGCTGCCGCATATAGCTTTGCGTTGACGTTTACGTCAACGCGAATTCAGGCGGTTGGTTCCTGCCGTTGCGGCAGGCGAGCCTGGAGGAGGCCGGAAATGCGAGCCCGGCAACTCAGTGTTCCTTGAACGCCTTGGTCATTTCGCTCGCCGTCTCGCTTTTCTTGCGGCGCAGCCAGTTGTCGCGGATTTCGTCCTTCGACAGGAAATTGACCTGGTCGATCAGAACCTCATGCACCAAAGGCGCCCCGACACGCGTGTTGACGGTATCGCGGATGGCGGCGCGGAAGGCATCGAGATCGATCGTCGCCTTGTTGGTGAAGTCGATCTGCGGATTGGAATAGAGGTAGGAATAGACCTGGTCGGTGATCAGCGCTTCGGCCGGAATGGACAGTTTCTTGATCTGCTCGGGTTCGACCGTGTAGACAAGCTTGGTCAGGAAATAGCCGCCGATCTCGGAATCGCGGATCAGCGGCACCGAAATGATGTCGGTCTTGACGTAGTCGAGGCCGCCCAGCATCGGCTTCGGCGTTTCGCCGACACCGCGCTCGCCGGCCGCCTGGAAAGAATAGAACACGGCGCCCAGCGTTGCGGCGCAGATCCAGACGGCGATGGCGATGACCTTGATCATCGGGCCTTGTCAGTCCCTTGGTCAGTCCCTTGCAATGGCAACGCGGCACGGCGCCGTTGCCGAGGCAGGATCTCCGATGTGTCGCCTGTGTTCGCCATCACGCCTTTATCCAGCCGAACTCGCCGGCGGAATAGGTGCCGTCGGTCTCGGCGCGCTGGATGGCGTGCCGCAGCAGGCTGGCGACTTCGTTGACCGCGCTGAGATGCGCCAGGATCGCCGCTTCGTTCTTCGCCAGCTTCTGGCGCAGCCGGGTCAGGCCCTCGCGGTGCTGCTCGAGGAATTCGGCTTCGCTGCCGCCCTTCATGGCGCGGGTCAACTCGTAGAGGTAGCGGCTCTTGCGGGCGTTCGATGCCTTGAGATCATAGTTGGTGGCGTTGCGGATGCCTGCCGTCTCTTCCTCGACCACTTCCTCGATGCGGCCGATGATGGCGGCGAGGTTGCCGGGCCGCGCGAACGGGATCGGCGCTTCCGACGTGGTCGTGCGTGCTGGCAGGTTGGGGGTGGATTCCGAAAAGTCGGCCATGGCGTTTCCCAGTTTAGATCTTGATATTTGTTTTTATGGTCGTCTCGTCACCGGTCATCGATCCCGCAGCCTTGCGCTGCAATTGATGGACCAGCGAGGTCGACAGGCTGTTTTGCTGGTCGACCTCGGTCTTTTCCGGCCCGCCCGAAACCGGACCGACGGGCACGACGCGCTTGCCTTCGAGATAGTGGTCGGCGAGCATCGATTTGGCGATGCCGATGCCGCCGCGTTCGGCCATTACGTCCGCCACCCGCTCGGCAAGCTGCGATTTCCACATGTCGCCGGCCAGGCCCTTGCCGTAGACGCCCTCGGTGTCCTTGGGCAGCATGTTCTGGATGAAGGTCTGCAGCACCATCGCCTCGAACTTCTTGAATTTCTTGGCCGGGTCGGTTGCGGCGGCGGCCTTGTCGGCGGTGGCGCGCGACAGGATCGAGCCGGCATCGACGGAAGCGGCGGTGTCGAGTGAAAACGTGCCCGCAGCGCCGCCGGCCCGCTTTGCCAGCGCGGCGCGAGCGGTCTCGATATCCGCCGGGTCGACGGCT
>NZ_RZRR01001042.1:0-1737 GCF_003998555.1 Mesorhizobium sp. M7A.F.Ca.CA.002.09.1.1
CTCCTGGGCAGCAGCGCCAGCGGAATCGGTCTGGCCAAGCAGGTCGGCCTGGCCTCGGCAAAGGCCATCTATTGCTTCGCCTCGGCACTTCCGGTCGTCGTCAGTCCGGTACGCAGGAACCGCAGCGTGCTGCGCGGCATTATGCATGTTGGTGTCGTCAGCGGCCTCGTCGGCATCCGCGAAATCCGCCTCTATGGCCAGCCTTCGCCACAGGAGGGAGGCAAGCGTGCAGCCTGACGTCAGCTCTATCCCCGATGTTTCCTTCGTTATTGCCGCCTACAATGCCGAGACGACCCTTGATCGGGCGATCGCCAGCGCCATCGCCCAGAAGGGTGTCAGCGTCGAAATCATCGTCGTCGACGACAAGTCGCGCGATGCGACGCTCGATGTTGCGCGGGCCTATCCCGGGGATATCGTCCGTGTCATCGCCCTGCCAAGCAATCGCGGCCCGGGCGGCGCCAGGAATGCCGGCCTCGATGCCGCCCGCGGCAGATGGATCGCGGTTCTCGATTCCGACGACGCGGTCTTTCCCGGCCGGCTCGCCAAGATGATCGCGCGTGCCGAAAGCGCGGATGCCCAGATCGCCGTCGACAATCTGCAGGTCGTTCGCGAGGACGGCGTTATCGAGGACGCGATGTTTCCGCGGCAATATCTGGAAGGCTTGCGCGAGATTTCGCTGGCCACCTACATCGCCGGCAACATCGTCTTCGAATCCAAGTTCAACCTCGGCTACCTCAAGCCGATCTTCCAGCGCGAGTTCCTGAACGAAAACCGGCTTCGCTATGACGAGAAGCTGAGGATCGGCGAAGACTACATCCTCTTTGCCGCCGCCCTGGCCAACGGCGGAAAATGCGTCGTCGAGCCCGATATCGGCTATGCCTACCATATTCGCAGCGTCTCCATTTCGCGCGTGCTCGAGCTTCACCACGTCGAAGCCATGCGCAGGGCGGATGCCGTGTTCGCTCAAACCCATCGGATGGATGAGGCCGCGCAAGCCGCGTTCGCGCGGCGTGGCCGCAGCCTGCGCAAGGCGGCATCGTTTCTGTCACTGGTACAGCACATCAAGGCGCGGTCCCCGCTCAAGGCGATCCGGACTGCGCTCAGCGACCCGGCGGCGGTCAGGCATATGGGCATGCCGATCGCCGTGCGGTTGCGAAGAATGGCGGCACAATTTGCCGTCGGGGCGGGGAGGTGAAGATGCAGGCACATGGAGGGAATTTTCGTGGCCTGTGAACGGATTGAAGTCGATCTCCTCAGAAGGAATTTGCGATGAAGAAAATCAGGAAGGCCGTGATACCGGTGGCGGGGCTTGGAACGCGGTTCCTGCCGGCGACCAAGTCGATGCCGAAGGAAATGCTTCCCGTCGTCGACAGGCCCGTCGTCCAATATGCGGTGGACGAGGCCTTCGAGGCGGGCATCGAACACATCGTCTTCGTGACCGGTCGCAACAAGGCGGTGATCGAGGACTATTTCGACCTGCATCCGGAATTGATCGGCACCCTGGAGCAGACCGGCAAGAAGACCCAGCTGGAGGCGCTCGAAAGCATGCTGCCTGTGGCCGGCGCCACCAGCTTCATCCGCCAGCAATCCCCGCAAGGCCTCGGCCATGCCGTCTGGTGCGCGCGCGAGGTTATCGGCAACGAGCCCTTCGCCTTGCTGCTGCCGGACATGGTGTCCTTCGGCGGTCGCGGATGCCTCGCCGAAACCGTCGAGCTTTATGAGCGCACGGGCGGCAAC
>NZ_RZRR01001043.1:0-1736 GCF_003998555.1 Mesorhizobium sp. M7A.F.Ca.CA.002.09.1.1
GATCGGCTGTTCGAGCTGCGTGACAAAGACGCCGGCATTGCTGATCAATGCGGCATTGGCTTCGATATCGGCTGGAGAGATCAGCATGGCAGCACCGGGGCTGACGATGATGGCGTTGTTGCCGGTGGTCTCCTCGACGAAGATGTAGGCCGCGCCGGTGTAGCTTTCCGGCGTGTCGATGACGGCATCCTTGACGCCCGCCTGCGTCCAGGTCTGCCTGGCCATGTCGGCGAAGGGGTCTACGCCGAGGCGGGTGAGGAAGGTGACGTCGGCGCCGAGCTTGCCGGCGGCCACCGCCTGGTTCGAGCCCTTGCCGCCGGGACCCAGCGTGAAGGATGTGCCGAGGATCGTTTCGCCCATGCGCGGCTGCCGCTGCGCCCTGTAGGCGGTGTCGGCGACGAACACACCCAATATGACGACCGGCTTGCCCGAAGCCATGCCGCTACTCCGCATCCGGCGGCACGACGCCCTTGCGGAAGGCGAAGCAGCCATAGAAGCGGCGTTCGCCGGTCTGGATGACACAATAGGCTTGTTTGGCGCGCTCGTAGAAGGCGTAGCGCTCGACCGCGATCATCGGCCACGACTTGCCCTCGGCCTTATCGACTTCCTTCTGCACTTCCTTCTGCACTGCAGGAATCTCGTCCGGCTTGCCGACGATTTCCATGCGCGCGGCCGAATCGTCGACGAACGTGTCGAGCGGGTAGAGCGACAGCACCGCCTTGACCACTTGCGCGGCCGAGGCATCGATGCGCAGCACGCGGCCGAGCGCCGTCTGGCGCGCCACCGAATCGGACGGAAAATTGGTGTCGGCGATGATCAGATCATCGCCATGCCCCATTGCCCGCAATGCCTGCAGCACGTCGGCATTGAGCAGCGGGTTGATGCCTTTGAGCATGGTATTCCTCGTGAGTTGGGATCAGAGACGCTTGCCGGTCTCTGCGTCGAAAAGATGGATCTGGTCGAGCCTTGGCTTCAGCTTCAGCGTATCGCCCGGCTTGAAGTCGTGGCGCTCGCGAAACAGCGCCACCATCTCGCCTTCGCCGAAGCGCAGGAACACCAGCGTTTCCGAGCCGGTCGGCTCGACCACCGAAATCTTCGCCGGCACGCCGTCGGGATGGATCTCGAGGTGCTCCGGTCGCACGCCATAGACGACCGCTTGACCGTCCTGCGCGGCATTGCCCGATCCGATCGGGAACAGCGTGCCTGCGATGTCGACACCGGGCTTGTCGCCCTTGCGCATGGTGCCCTTGAGCAGGTTCATCGAAGGCGAGCCGATGAAGCCGGCGACAAACAGGTTGGCCGGGCGGTCGAACAGTTCCAGCGGCGCGCCGACCTGCTCGATGCGGCCGTCGCGCATGACAACGATCTTGTCGGCCATGGTCATGGCCTCGATCTGGTCGTGGGTGACGTAGATGGTGGTGGTCTTCAGCCTCTGGTGCAGTTCCTTGATCTCGGTGCGCATCTGCACGCGCAGCTTGGCGTCGAGATTGGACAGCGGCTCGTCGAACAGGAACACCTGCGGATTGCGCACGATGGCGCGGCCCATGGCCACGCGCTGGCGCTGCCCGCCGGAAAGCTGGCGGGGATAGCGCTTCAGATAGGGATTGAGGTCGAGGATGTCGGCGGCGCGCTTGACCCGCTCGGCGACCACGGCCGGATCGGTTTTCCTGAGCTTGAGCGCGAAGGCCATGTTCTGCTCGACCGTCTTGTGCGGATAGAGCGCATAGTTCTGGAAC
>NZ_RZRR01001044.1:0-1721 GCF_003998555.1 Mesorhizobium sp. M7A.F.Ca.CA.002.09.1.1
GGCAGAAGATCAGCCTGCTCCGCTCGTTGTATGTCGCGGCCGCCGCACTGGCCTGAGCGTCGTTCATGCTGCGCCGCCTCTAATCGGTTCCGGTGACAGTTGGGTGTTCAAGGTGTTGGATTGGCGGGCTGCCGCCGAGGCTTGTCGGCCACCCGAACTGTGCGGTCGGTGCTGTCGTCCCCACGCCCCACAAACACGAAGCGAGCCGAGCCAAGATAGAAAACAACCGAATAGACGCAGATTCCCGCGAGGTGGACCAGCGGGTTTTCGACGATGCCTGCTGAACGGGCGGCGATTACGACGGCCAGATTGATGCTGTAGGCGACCAGAAAGACACCCCCATAGCGCAGCGCGGTCCCGGGCTTGAAGCCATCGGCTCTGCTGAAGGTCCATTGGCGGTTGAGGAAGAAGCCGAGGACAAGGCCGGCGGCATAGCCCGTGGCGTTGGCAAGGATGTCGCCCAGACCCAGCGCAAGCCCGGCCAGAATGACCGCGTATCCCAGCGCCGTGTTCAACAGACCGACGGCGCCAAATCGCAGCATCCTCGGGAAGTCAAACGGCAGGCTTGACCACATGCGCAAAATATTGGGCTCCGACAGGTACCTTGGTGAGGAAGCGCTCGAACGGCCTCAGTCTCGCAAGCATCCGAGGAAAGAAAATCCGGTAGACGATCCTCGTATTGGCAAGGCCCGCCTCGGCCATGCGCCCGCGCATCTCGCGCGAATTTATCAAAACCGCGTTTTCGTCGAAGGCACAGTTCCTCACCGCGTGCGTGGTCAGCGGGTTCCAAGGATTGTGTTCGAAGACGAAGAAGCTGCCGCCATAGGCCAGCACCCTGCCGATCTCGGCGAACAGTCCGATCTGCAGGTTCTCGGGGATATGGTGGAAGACGCAGGCCGCGAAGGCCAGGTCGAAGCTGCCGTCGGCAAAGGGAATTGTCTTGCCGTCGAAATGCGTGAAGGCGGCCTGGCCGGGAAAGCGCTTGCTGGCGATGTCGAGCGATTCCCGCGAAGGATCGAGCAAGGTGATCTCCGCGTCGGGAAACGCGTTGCGCATATGGCCGAGCGAATTGCCGACGCCGGCGCCGAAATCCAGTATTCGTCGCGGTTTGACACCGGCCCGCCGCAGCGTCGCGGCGACGTCGTCGATCTTGTACCTGGCGAAGAAATCCGGGTTTTCGCCGCTCAGCCTTATGCTTGCGGCATGCTGCTCCTGATATTCCCGCGCAAACTGGTCGAATTCCGCCTCAAGCACGTGCGGCCCTCTTTGCCATCTCCTGCAGGCGATGGACCGGCAATTCGCCGTCCTCCACCGCCTGGCTGCGCGAAACGATCTCGTTGACGAAGTAGAGCGGCCGCCGCTTTGTCTCCATGTACATGCGCCCGAGATACTCGCCGAAGATTCCAAGCACCATAAGCTGGACGCTGCCGAGGATCAGCACGATCGCGGCGAGGCTGGTCCAGCCGGGCAACACGTTTCCGACCGACCATTCGAGCAGCGTGTAGCCGAGCACGACCAGCCCCAGAAGCCCGAACATCATTCCGAGCAGCGAGGCGAACCGCAAGGGCACGATGGAGAAGCTGGTCATGGCGTCGACCGCCAGAAGAAGCATTTTCTTCAGCGGATAGTGGGTGGTGCCGGCAAAGCGGCGGTGCCGCTCATAGGGGAAAGCCACCTGTCTCAGCCCGATCCAGCTCACCATGCCGCGAATGAACCTGTAA
>NZ_RZRR01001045.1:0-1716 GCF_003998555.1 Mesorhizobium sp. M7A.F.Ca.CA.002.09.1.1
GTAGTCGGGTGGCTCAGTGCCGGCCCTCATCGTCCGGTGCGAAGGCGAGTTCGACCGGCAACGGCGCCTGCGCCGTCATCGGTGCGAAACTGCCGGTTTCGCCGACCGGGACCGCACGCGTCGTGAACACACGCAAAAGCACGAACAGGCAGAAGGCTGCGGCGATGAGAACAGCCACATAGATGAAAGCCTGCGTTCCGAAGACGGCCGACAGCGCCGTCACGATGCCGGGCACGACGAAGCCCGACAGCGACCAGGCAAACAAAAGCGAACTGGACAGCGCCACCATGTCGTCCTTGCCGGCGCGGTCGGCGGCGTGCGCACTGGCCAGCGAATAGATCGATTCCGAAGCGCCGTCCCACACGATGTAGATCACAACCAACGCGGCCAGCGCGCCGCCATCGAACCCGAGTGCAAACAGGCCGGCGACCATGGCGAGCGCGGATGCGGCGATCAGCACATAGCGGCGGTCGGTTCGGTCGGAAATCCAACCAAGCGGGATCTGCAGGATCAGCGTGCCGAGAGGCATCGCCGAAAGCAGCAGCGCCACGTCGGCCTGGCTGTAGCCCTTGGCCGTGGCGTGGATCGGTGCGAAGCCAGCAATCGACATCGACAGGCCGCCGACGGCAAGCATGCCGGCGACGCCGACCGGTGAAACCCGCCAGGCACGGCGCAGCGCCACCGAGGCCGCCTGCGGCGCCGGCGGCTGGGCAAGTTTGGTCATCCCGACAGGGAGGATCGACAGCGCGGTGAAGACGATGCCGATCAGCGGCGCATCCGCTGTCCTGATATCGACCAGCGCTAGCGTCGCGTAGCCGACGCCGAGCCCGGCGACATAGGCAACGTAGAAGAAAGCCATCACCCGGCCGCGGATGGCGTTGGCAACGGCATCGTTCAGCCAGCTCTGCGCGACGATGAACAGGCCGCATATGGCAAAGCCGTAGAGCGCGCGGGCGGCTATCCACAGCAGCGGAAGGACCCCGGCGCCGACAGCGGCGTTGGCCAGCGCGATCAGCGCCGACAGCACCATGAAGGCGCGGGCATGGCCGACCCTTCGCACCAGCGGTCCGGTCAAGATGCAGCCGGCGAGCCCGCCGGCCGAAAGCCCGGTGATGATCAGCCCGGCCCAGGTCGGATCGAAACCCTCTGCGCCAAGCCGGACCGGGATATAAGCAAACATCAGCCCGTTGCCGACGGCAATCAGCGCCATCGACACGATGACGCTGGCAATCGCGATCAGCGGCGTGGGCTCGGCGCCCTGCTCGGCTTCGCTGCGGTTTTTCCTGGGAATCGACATGCCTGCTCAGGATTGCCCATGAAACGGGCAAAGGAAGCGATAAAAGCGACATGGCCGGGCGGCCGGGCTCACCCCTTCGCCAGCTTGCGGATCGCGCTCGATGACAGCGACGAGCGCGGGCCGTGAATGAAGGTCCAGGCCGGCGCCTTCATGCGGGCAAGCCGCGGCGCATCGCCCTCGTCGATGCGGGCATAGTCGAAGGTCTTGGCGACGACCGAGGACAGGAACGACAGCGTCGCGCCCGGGCGGTCGATGACGGCGATCGGGAAGGTCATGACGATCTCGCGCCAGCGCTGCCAGCGATGGAAATCGCGCAGGCTGTCGGCACCCATGATCCAGACGAAATCGACACCGGGGTTGCGCGCCTTGACCAGCGCCAGCGTATCGGCGGTGTAGCGGACGTGATGGGCGGCTTCGAA
>NZ_RZRR01001046.1:0-1715 GCF_003998555.1 Mesorhizobium sp. M7A.F.Ca.CA.002.09.1.1
CGAGTTCCACTATATGGCTGCCCGCCGCTACGGCCACCGCAAGCCGCCGCCGCGGGCCGAGACGGTCAACCCGGAATATATCAAGGCGATAGCCGACCTCAGGGCGAAGGGCGTGACCGGCCCGCTCGTCATCGGCGGCAAGTCGATGGGCGGGCGCGTCGCCTCGATGGTCGCCGACGAGATGTTTGCCAAGGGCGAGATTTCAGGCCTGCTGTGCCTCGGCTATCCCTTCCATCCGCCGGCCAAGCCCGATCAATTGCGGACCAAACACCTCGCCGATCTCAAGACACCGACGCTGATCTTCCAGGGCACCCGCGACGAGTTCGGCACCAGGGACGAGGTTGCGACTTATGACCTTTCCGATCGCGTCGAGGTGATCTGGCTGGAGGACGGCGACCACGATCTCAAGCCTCGCAAGAGTGTTTCGGGGTTTTCGACCGCCGATCATCTGAAGACGCTGGCCGAGACGGTCAAGGCGTGGTCGGGTCGGATCGCTTCCTGAAGCGATGAAGATCGCCTCCTTCAACATCAACAACATCAACAGCCGGCTTGAAAACCTGCTGACATGGCTGGCTGTGGCAAAGCCCGATGTCGTGTGCCTGCAGGAGTTGAAGGCACGCGACATGCAGTTTCCGCGCTCGGCATTGGCGGCGGCCGGCTATGGCGCGGTGTGGAAGGGCGAGCCGACCTGGAACGGCGTTGCCATCCTGGCGCGGAGTGCCGAGCCCGTGTTGACCCGCGATGCCTTGCCCGGCGACGAAGCCGACAGGCAGAGCCGCTACATCGAGGCGGCGGTGAATGGCATTGTCGTCGCTTGCCTCTATGCGCCGAACGGCAATCCCCAGCCCGGCCCGAAATTCGCCTACAAGCTCGCCTGGCACGCGCGGCTGGAGGCGCATGCCGAACAGTTGCTCGACACCGGCCTGCCGGTGGTGCTGGCCGGCGACTACAACATCGTGCCCGAGCCGCGCGATATCTACGCCACCCGCTCCTATGACGACAACGCGCTGGTGCAGCCGGAAAGCCGGGCGTCGTTCCGGCGCCTGCTCGACCAGGGTTGGCTTGATGCCCTGCGCAAGAAGCATCCGAAGGAAACGCTTTACACATTCTGGGACTATCGCCGCAACCGCTGGCCGCGCGATGCGGGCCTCCGGCTCGATCACATCCTGCTGTCGAAGAAACTGGCACGCCGCCTGACCGCCGCCGGCATCGACCGCGACGTGCGCGGCGAGGACGGTGCCAGCGACCATGCGCCGGTGTGGGTGGAATTGAAGTAAGGCGACTGCTTTCATGCGTCGCGCTTGAACGGATCCATGCAACGCGCTTTAAGTCTTTTGTCTTGATGCATGTCGCTGTCCCAAACCCGGGTTCGCTTTTGGCCGACATGCAATAACCTGTCGGCAAAGTATTCCAACGCAGCCGGATCGCCCATGAACGCAATCCTCCACGAGATCTGTGAAAGGAGGCTCCATGCCTGACTTGGGCGCTGTCGAGATACTGTTCGCCGCCCTTGTGGTGCTTGCGGCAGCTGTCGTGTCCTGGCGGCTGTGGCGGAAGCGCAGCCGCCGCAAGGGACGGCGGCAGACCAATCCGGCTGCCGACTATGCCGTCCGCACCGACTGGAGCGGCCGCGGGGGCATGCTCAATTACTCGTCCTTCGTCTATTTCGATGTCGATCGCGACGGCAAATACGGCGCCGGAGACCGGCCGATGGC
>NZ_RZRR01001047.1:0-1707 GCF_003998555.1 Mesorhizobium sp. M7A.F.Ca.CA.002.09.1.1
CTTCAGCGACGCCAGAGCCAGGCCATGTTCGGCCGCCGCGCCGACGATCTTTTCCACCACCAGCGTGCCGGCGACGCCACGCCGGCCCGTCGTATAGGAAGAATTCTCGACCGCGACATCGTCATTGGTCACGATCTGCTGGACGCCTTCCGACATTTCGGCCGCCATCTCGAAATTCATGACGTCGCCCTCATAGTTCTTGACGATGAACAGGCAGCCGGCGCCGGTGTCGACGGCCTCTGCCGCCGCCAGCATCTGGTCCGGTGTCGGCGAGGTGAACACCTGGCCGGGGCAGGCGGCGTCCAGCATGCCGTGACCGACAAAGCCGCCATGCAGCGGCTCGTGACCGGAACCGCCGCCGGAGATCAGCGCCACCTTGCCCGGCCGCAAGGTCTTGCGGCGGATGAATTTGTGCTCGTCGCCGAGCACGAGGATGTCGGCATGGGCGGCGACGAAGCCGTCGAGGCTTTCGGTCAGCACCGTGTCCACCGAATTGATAAACTTCTTCACGGCCGTCTCCTCCCGAAATAGGCCTTCCAAAGCAATTCCAGGAAAAGTGTATCGCGGTTTTCCGTCCGGAATTGCGTAAAACAAGAGTTCGATCAGCCACTCTTGCCGGTGATGCTGGTGATCTTTTGGATAAAATCGTTCACCGCCTTATCGAGCGCGGCGTTCTGCTTGTCGTCGCCGAAATCCGGCACGATCAGCGAGACATGCCGCGTCTTGCGCATGCCTGATGCGATCGACATCTTGCCTGGATGCGCCTGGTGATAGGCGGCGAGAAACTGGTCGCGCTCGGCCGGGCTGAAATGGCAGACGGAAAATATAGCCGGCAAATGTTTTGACGGAATCGGGATCGAATAGGCAGGACTGGAAATCTGCGTGACGAAGCTGCGGTGCTTGCCGAGCGCATCGGCCAGGCGCTGGCGCATACCGGACGGGCGCTGGTCGATGACCTGCGACAGGATCGTCTTGTAGGCGCGGATCGCCTCTTCGGAACCGGGTTCGGGTGTCCTGTCGACCATGCCGGCCGCGCCTAGACAGAAACGTCCGCGACGGCCGCCTTGGCCATGGCGAGTTGCGCCGGCGCGACGGAAAGATCGCGCAGGCCGGCCTCGATCAGTGACGGGATCGAGGCTGGATCGCCGGCTGCATCGCCGCACAGGCTGACCGGGATCTCTTCCCGCTGGCCAAACGCCGTCACGGCAGCGATCAGCCGCAGCACGGCCGGATGACGGACCGAATTGAGATGCGCCACGGCAGCGTTGTCGCGGGCGGCCGCCATGACATACTGGGTGAGATCATTGGAGCCGATCGAGAAGAAGGCGGCATCGGTAAAGGCTTCCGGTACGATCGCCACCGAAGGCACTTCGACCATGATGCCGAGCGGCGGCATGTTGTGTGCGACGCCGCGTGCGGCAAGTGCAGTCTGCTCTTCGGCGAACATCGCCGCTGTCTGTCGGTATTCCTCCACAATGGCGATCATAGGGAACATCACTTTCAGGCTGCCATGGACAGCGGCGCGCAGCAGCGCCCGGATCTGTACACGAAACACCTCGGGTCTTGCCAGCGACAGCCTGATCCCGCGCAGGCCGAGAAACGGATTGCTCTCCTCGACCGTAAAGCCGGGCACCGGCTTGTCGCCGCCGGCGTCAACGGTGCGGATCGTCACCGGTTTTTCACCGGCCCACTCCAGCACCTTGCGAT
>NZ_RZRR01001048.1:0-1705 GCF_003998555.1 Mesorhizobium sp. M7A.F.Ca.CA.002.09.1.1
AATGAGGAGATGCTGGCCAAGCTGCAGGCCGGGGCCTCGGGCTGGAGCCTGTTCGTGCCGACCAATTACACGATCTCGACCTACAAGAAGCTCGGCATCATCGAGCCGCTGGAGATGGCGAAGCTGCCGAATTTCGACGGCTCGCAAGAGGATCCGCGCTTCACCTCGGAGGGCACGATCGATGGGACGATCTACGCCGTGCCGAAGAACTGGGGCACCACCGGCTTTGCCGTCAACACCAAGAAGCTGACCAAGCCGATGACGAGCTGGAAGGAGTTCTGGGACACCGCCATGGCGGAAGGCGACAGCCGCACCATGGTGCATGACTACCAGCTGACCACGATCGGCAATGCGCTGAAATATTACGGCTACTCGTTCAATTCGCTCAAGCAGGACGAACTGGCCAAGGCGGAGGAGCTGCTGCTGAAGGTCAAGCCGCATCTGTTCGCGGTCTCCTCCGACTACCAGCCGGGGATGCGCGCCGGCGACGCGTGGATGACCATGTGCTGGACGAATGACGGCGCGCAGCTGCATCGCGACATTCCCGAGATCGCCTATGTGCTGGGCAAGGAAGGCGGCGAGATCTGGACCGATTTCTATGCCATTCCGAAAGACGCGCCGAACAAGCCCGCCGGTTACGCGCTGCTCAACTACCTGATGAATCCGCAGGTGGCGGTGAAGGAGCATTTGGCCAATGGTGCGCCGTCGACCGATGCGCGCGTCAACAAGCTGCTGCCCAAGGAGGTGCTCGACAACCCGATCCTCTATCCGGCAGCCGACCTGTTGACGCCGCTGGAATTCGGCGCGGCGGCAACGTTGACCGATCCGGGCCGCGCCGAATTGATGGCGCGCTTCAAGTCGGCCTGAGCGACGGCCTCAAATTCGACTCAGATAATTTGACCGGCGGGTTTATGCCCGCCGGCACCGGGGCAATCTTTCCATGCACGGCAGCCGTCTTCGCAGGAATTTTCTGACCGCCATGCTGCTCGGTCCGGCGACCGCGTGGCTGGTGGTGTTCCTGGTGCTGCCGTTCATCGCCATCGCCGTGTTCAGCGTCGGCGAACGCGCACCGGAAGGCGGCTATCAGGCCGCCTTTACGCTGGCGCAATATGCCAATCTTCCGGCGCGGGCGACCGCCTTCTGGAACACCATGGTGCTGGCGCCGGTGGGAGCGCTCGCCTGCCTTCTCGTCGCTTATCCCGTTGCCTACTATCTCGCCTTGCGCGCGCCGCAGCGCTGGCGGCTGATCCTGCTGGCGCTGGTCGTCATTCCGTTCTGGACCAGCCTGCTGATGCGGACCTATGCCTGGATGTACATTCTGGGCGGGCGCGGCATTCCGGCGCTGCTCGCCTTTGTCGGCATCGAGGATGTCAGGCTGATCAACACGCCGGGCGCGGTGCTGCTCGGCATCGTCTATGGCTACCTGCCGTTGATGATCCTGCCGATCTATGTCAGCCTCGAACGGCTTGACCGCAGGCTGCTGGAAGCCTCCGCCGATCTCGGCGCCACGCCACTATCGACTTTCCTGGGCGTGACCCTGAAACTGTCGTTGCCGGGCGTGATGACCGGCTTCTCGCTGGTCATGATCCTGCTGCTCGGCGAATATCTGATCCCGACGCTGCTTGGCGGCGGCAAGGTGTTCTTCATCGGCAATGCGCTGGTCGACCTGTTCCTGCAATCGCGCAACTGGCCGTTCGGATCGGCC
>NZ_RZRR01001049.1:0-1704 GCF_003998555.1 Mesorhizobium sp. M7A.F.Ca.CA.002.09.1.1
CAACCAACCCCTGCAGCGCGATCGTTCGACGGCGCTTGGCCCCGCCCCGGCCGGTCCCCGCCCGGAACGAGCGGCGCCGGAAGTCAGCTTCATCATCTGCACGCGCAACCGCGTCGCCGTGCTCGATGCCTGCATCAAGTCGGTGCAAGCCGCATGCCGCGCACATGCCGGCTTCGCCGCCGAACTCGTGGTCGTCGACAACGGTTCGAGCGACCGCACGGCCGAACGCCTGGCCAGCATCGCGGCTGCGTCGGACATTCCGTTCACGCCCGTTTGCGAGCCGCGCCCCGGATTGGCGGCTGCGCGCAACGCCGGGCTGAGGCGCGCGCGCGGCCGTGTGCTGGTCTTCGTCGACGACGACTGCGCGCTCCATCGCGACTATCTGCGCGATCTGGAGCGACACTATGCGTCCGGGGAACAATGGCTCATCCGGGGCGGCCGTGTCGAGCTTGGCGATGCCAGGGATTTGCCGTTCACCATCAAGCGGTCGTGGGCGCGCGAGCGGCTGACGCCAGATGTTCATCCCGGCGGTTTCGTGCTGGGCTGCAACATGACGATGCACCGCGATGTAGCGGCCCGCATCGGCTATTTCGACGAACGCTTCGGCGCCGGCGGACCATTGCGGTCGGCCGAGGATACCGATTACCTCGTGCGCGCGATGCTGCTCGGCATCGCGGTCGAGTATGTGCCTGACATGACGATTTTCCACCATCACGGCCGGCGGGATCGCAAAGCCATCGAAAAGCTGCATCGCGACTACAGCCTGGGCAATGGCGGGCTCTGCCTGAAGCATGTTCGCCACGCGCCCTGGCTGCTTCGCCATTTCTACTGGGCCGCAAGAGGGGCTTTCAGGGAATTGGCGGGAGGACCCGCCTTCGATCGTGAACTCAACCTGCCGCACTGGCCGATCGTCGCCATGAATTTGCTCGGCGCGGCCAGGTTCGCGGTTCTCCTGCTGGTCAGACGGCCGCGGGCCGAACCGGTGCGGCAAGATCAACAAGCCAATGCCCAGGCGAGGTGAAACGCTGTAATGCCAATGCTGCCGCCAAACCTGCCGATGCTGTTCCGGGCGTTCGGAAAGCGGCAACTGCGCCTGCTTCCGGCGGTGGTGATTCTCGGCCTGGTCAGCGCCGTCCTCGAAGGGTTCGGCATCGGCCTGATCATCCCGTTGCTGGGCATCATCATGGGACACGGGGATGCCGCCGGAATGGCAGGCTTCTCCGCCGTCCTCCAGCACGTCGGATCGGGCTTGAGCGAGCGCGACCGGCTGATCGTCATTTCGGCCGCCATCCTCGGCTCGATCATCCTGAAGAACGTCTTCGCCTTCGCCAACACGCTGCTGACGACCTTCATCTCCGGCAAGGCAAGCCATTCCATCCGCAGCGCCCTGTCGGAGCAGCTGTTGCGGGTCGGCTACCCGTTCTTCCTGCGGCAGAGCCCCGGACGCCTGCTCAACATCATCTCCAACGAATCCTGGCGGGCTTCCGATGCGATCCAGATCATGCTGTCGGCCATCGTCAGCGCATCGGCCGCCATCATCCTCCTGGCTTTCCTGCTGCTGCTTTCGTGGCGCATGACGCTTTTGGTCACGCTCGGACTGGCGCTCGTCCAGATCGCGCACGCCATGCTCTCAGCCAATCTGAAGGAGCCAAGCCGCAGCGTCGCCTCGCGCAACGGCCACCTCGCCTCGCAGATGCTTCACCT
>NZ_RZRR01001050.1:0-1703 GCF_003998555.1 Mesorhizobium sp. M7A.F.Ca.CA.002.09.1.1
ACGTTGATGCCAAGCGTCGCAACTGCAAAGGTCAGGGCAGCAAGGGCTGCCAGGAACCAGCTGTCGAATTTCGCCGATATCTGGTCGGGATGCAGCAGCACCTCGCCATAGACGTCAAAGGCGGCAATGGTGGTGACGCCGGCCACCAGAGAAAACAGGATCAGGTTGATCGGCAGGCCCCAGATGTTGCCCTTGCGCAGCGATGCCTTGTCAGGCGCGTAACGGGCGAAATCGCAGAAATTGAGATAGAGCGCCGAGAAATAGGTGACCCAGATCGCGGCCACCGCAAACAGCGAGGTCCAGGAGCCAGGCGTGCCGGGCACGCCCGCATCCTTCGTCTTGTCCAGCAGCACGTCCATCGGGATGTCGCTGGTGAAGGCAAATCTCCCGGATTTGACACAGAGATAGATCGCCAGGATCAGCATCATCACCCACACCGCGGGGCCGGCCCAGTCCTGGAAGCGGCGGACCGTTTCCATGCCGTTCTGGATGATCAGCAATTGCAGCCCCCAGATGACCACGAAGCAGATCACCTCCAGGCCGGTATGACCGAGGAAGTGCGTGCTGGCGTTGAAATCGGCGAACCATTGCGTGCGGATCAGCAGCGCCACGATCGCGCCCGAGGCGGCGGCAGTCTGCGCGCCGTACCAGAAGCAGGCGACGACGGCGCGCACCAGCGCCGGTATGTTGGCGCCCCAGATGCCGAAAGAGGCGCGGGCAAGCACGGGGTAGGGCACGCCCGTCTTCACGCCGGCATAGCCGACCATGTTCATCAGCGCGTAGATGATCAGCGAGCCGATGCCTATGGCGATGATGAAATTGACGAAGCCGCCGCAGAACAGGAACAGACTGGCGGCAAGATAGTAGCCCCAAAGGCTGTGGACGTCCGACGTCCAGACGTTGAAGATCGAGAATGGTCCCCAGTTTCGAACTTTGGCCGGAGCCAAATCCTCGTTGTACAGATCAGGTGAAGCACCCTGTATCGTCATGGCAATGTTCCCCTTTTGCAGCACGCGCCCTCACGCGTTGGCCGCGTGCAGGTTAAGCCTGCCGCAGGGGAACCGACAAGCAACCTATTTGCCGGCTTTGGCCTTAAAGATATTCAATGAGAACTGCGATTATCGATGCAAGGCGATGGTGGGTCATCGCTGGACCACGGATGAGTCGAGGTTCGACGCGGGGATTCCAATCTGAAGCGGTGGCTCCCGACATTTTCGGTTGGGGGGCATCTAAGCGATTGCCATCACCTGCTTGTGGTCCGCGACTTCGGCGAGCAGCCAATCCTGAAACAGACCGGTGCCTGGCTTGTTGCCGATGCTGCGACGCTGATGCAGGTAAATGCCGGCCGGATAGGTGTGGCGGGCACGGAACGGCGCGACCAGCTTGCCTTGCTGCAGAAAATCTTGCGCCATCATCGTGTCCGCAAGCGCTATTCCGGCGCCATTGATCGCTTCGCGCATGATCAAGGTGCAATCATCCAGTGTTGTGCTGGATTTTGGCGTCGTTTCCAGAACGCCTTCCTGCTCCAGCCAACGCTTCCATCTCATGGTTTCGCATTCATGGATCAGATGATGATTGACCAGATCGGCCGGCGATCGCAGCGGCACAGGCCCCTCCAGAAGCGAAGGCGCACAGACCGGCGTCAAAAGCAGCGGGATCAGCAGCGTCAGAGCCGGGACGGCCTTGTAGACGAACTCGTCGAC
>NZ_RZRR01000104.1:0-9660 GCF_003998555.1 Mesorhizobium sp. M7A.F.Ca.CA.002.09.1.1
AGCTACGACAATCGCAGTCGCTGGTGATGACGCCGCAACTGATGCAGTCGATTCGGCTGCTGCAGTTCACCCATGTCGAACTCGAGCATTTCATCGACGAGGAAATCGAGCGCAATCCGCTGCTGGAGCGCGCCGAGCCGCAGGACGATGCCGCCAGCGACCAGGCGCAGAAGATCGAGGCGGAGCCGCAAGCCGCCCGCGAAGGCGACTGGTTCGAAAACGAGACGCAGTGGAGCGCGGAGGCGATCTCGGACAAGCTCGACACGTCGCTGGAAAACCTGTTTCCCGACGACCCGGGCACCAGCGAGCGGCTCGGTCCCGACCTGACGGCGCAATGGAAATCGGCTTCCGGCAATGGCGCGGGTTCCTCATCCGAGTGGTTTGACGCCGGCGACATGGCGACTGCTGCGATCACGCTGCGCGACCATGTCGGTGAACAGGTAGCGCTAGCCTTCGCCGATCCGGCTGCACGTCTGATCGCCGCCGACCTCGCCGACGGCCTTGACGAGACCGGCTATCTGCGTGCCGATCTGGCCGAGATCGCCGCTCGTCTCGGTGCGGATGCCGCCGCCGTGGCGAAGGTGCTGGCGGTGTGTCAGACCTTCGAGCCGGCCGGCCTGTTTGCCCGCGACCTGGCCGAATGCCTGTCGCTGCAGCTTGCCGTGCGGAGCCGGCTCGATCCGGCGATGAAGGCGCTGGTCGCCAATCTCGAACTCCTGGCACGGCGCGATTTTCACGCATTGAAACGGATCTGCGGTGTCGACGAGGAGGATCTGCTCGACATGCTGGCCGAAATCCGGGCGCTCGATCCCCGGCCGGGCATGGCGTTTTCGGGCGGCGCCAGCGACGCGATCGTCGCCGATGTGGAGGTGCGCGCGGCCAATGACGGCAGCTGGACGGTCGAACTCAATGCCGAAACGCTGCCGCGGGTGTTGGTCGACCATATCTATTTCGCCCAGGTCTCTCCGCAGGCCAAGAACCAGGCGGAAAGGGATTTTCTGGCCGAATGCCTGCAGAACGCCAACTGGCTGACGCGCAGCCTCGACCAGCGGGCAAAGACCATCCTCAAGGTCGCCTCGGAAATCGTTCGCCAGCAGGACGCCTTCCTCGTCCATGGCGTGCGGCAGCTGAAGCCGCTCAATCTGCGCACTGTGGCCGACGCCATCGGCATGCACGAATCGACCGTCAGCCGGGTCACAGCCAATAAATACATGCTGACGCCGCGCGGCGTGTTCGAGCTTCGCTACTTCTTCACCGCCTCGATCGCCGCATCGGGCGGCGGCGATGCGCACTCCTCGGAAGCCGTGCGTGACCGCATCAAGCAGTTGATCGACGAGGAGAAGCCCGTCGACGTGCTTTCCGACGATGCAATCGTCGACATGTTGCGCGAAAGTGGCGTCGACATTGCAAGGCGTACGGTCGCCAAGTACCGGGAAGGCATGAATATCCCCTCCTCGGTGCAGCGCCGGCGCGAGAAACGTGCGATGGCCAGCGCCGGGCGCTGAGGCGGGTCGATTTTCCACAAGCCAGCACTTCATTGACAAGCCGCGGTGAACTGGCTAGAAGCCCGCCCGCATGAGACGGGCTAGATGCCCGCATGCGGATGGTCCGTCACGACGTTGGCCTCGGGACGGTCAAAGGGCGGCTTGTGATCAACCGGAAAGTCTGGATTTAAAATCGGCGCAAGTGACGCCGCAAAGCTTGTGCGCACGGATCACGAGTATAAACTCGGGCCAGTTTGAAGCCTGAGCAAGGAAGGTCAGTTTTCAGATGAATCTGCGCATATCGGGAAAACACATGGACATCGGCGATGCGTTTCGGACACGCATCAACGATCGTGTCGGCGAAGCGATCGGCAAATATTTCGATCGCGGCTTTGCCGGACATGTCACGGTCATCAAATCGGGTTCGCGCTATTCGGCGGATTGCATGATCCGGCTGGATTCCGGCGCTTCGCTGCAGGCCACCGGCGATGCCCAGGATCCGACGCTTGCCTTCGAGGCGGCGGCGGACCGTCTGGAAACCCGCCTGAGGCGCTACAAGCGCCGGCTGAAATCGCACAATTCGGGCGCCGCCAACGGCCAACCGACCGACATAGCCTACACGGTGATGGCGCCGCTTGCCGATGACGACGAGGACATTCCGGAGAATTTCGCGCCGGCCATCGTCGCCGAATCAACCATGACGCTGAAGACCATGTCGGTGGCGTCGGCGGTCATCGAGCTCGACACCAAGGACAGCCCGGTCTTCGTCTTCCGCAACGCGGGAACCGACCATCTCAACATCGTCTATCGCCGACCCGATGGAAATATCGGTTGGATCGACCCGTCGACGACCAAGGTCGCACAAGCGTGACGACAACGGTCGCACGGTGACGACAAGGGTCGCACGGTGACGACGAGGTCGCACTGGGATAAGAGCCGGCCGCACGAGGGGTGAGGACTGGTGACGGCAGGCGAACAAGGGATTTTCAAGCATGGATCTGAGCGATCTTATCAACGTTCCGGCGATATTGCCGGCGTTGAAGGCGAACTCCAAGAAGCAGCTGCTGCAATTGCTGTCCGAACGGGCGGCGGCGATTTCCGGCATTCCGGAGCGGGAGGTGTTCGACACCATCCTGCAGCGTGAGCGGCTGGGTTCGACCGGCGTCGGCAACGGCATCGCCATCCCGCACGGCAAGCTGGCCGGCGTGAAGCGCATCGCAGGTGTTTTCGCCCGGCTGGAGACGCCTGTCGATTTCGAATCGCTGGACGATCAGCCCGTCGATCTGGTGTTTCTGCTGCTGGCGCCGGAAGGGGCGGGTGCCGATCACCTCAAGGCACTGTCGCGCATCGCGCGAGTGCTGCGTGACGCCGACACGGTGGCCAAGATCAGGGGTACGCGCGACGCCGCGGCTATCCACGCGCTTTTATCGGACACCCAGGCCTCGCACGCGGCCTGATTTTTCTGGTGAGACGAACTTCAAGGGCCGCCACGGGCGGCCCTATGCGTTTGAGCCTGCTGGTCGCGCCTAACAGGGCGGCGCGCTGGGTCTTAGTGGATGGCGACCGTGGTCAGGTCGTTTTCCATGGCACCGGCCAGTGCGCGGTCACGCGCGTCGGAAAGCAGGATCGGCTGGCCATTGGCTGCAAACAGCGCCCACAGTTCCATGCCGGGAGCGATTTCGCCGAGATTGGGGAAACGGCCGAGCAATTCGTCGCTCGAGACCTTTCTGAGATAAGCGACCGAGCCCTCGCCGAGATGAGCGAATTCGCCATTGGTCATGGTGATAGTTTCAGTTCTGGTCATTTCAAAGCCTCCTTGGCGCGAGGACGCCGCTCAAGGCCATCCCGCATGAGAGCCATCGGTAAAGATCAGTCTTTCACCGATATGTTTATTTTCCGTACCAGCCGTTCGGACTCCGGCCGATCGAGGTCGATCGCCAAAAGGCCGTTCTTCAACTCCGCTGCGATCACCCGCATGCCGTCGGCCAGCACGAAACAGCGCTGGAACTGGCGCGCGGCGATGCCGCGATGAAGAAATTCGCGCTCGGTGTCGTCGGTCTGACGGCCGCGCACGACCAACTGGTTTTCCTCCGTGGTGACATCGAGATCGCTTTCGGCGAAACCGGCGACCGCCAATGTGATGCGCAACCTTTCGGTTTTGCCGTCGGCGCCGCTGAGGCGTTCGATGTTGTAGGGAGGGTAGCTGTCACCGGACTTCGCCAGGCGTTCCAGGGTCTTTTCCATGGCGTCGAAACCAAGCAGAAGCGGGCTGGAAAAGGGCGTCATTCGGCTCATGTTACACTGTCCTCTCAAGAGCGACATAAAGTGGAAAAACCCAGATGGCATTTTTCCCGATGGCCTTGATATGGTCCGCCCCGCGACCAAGTTCAAGCCGTCAACAGACCCGCCCAAAAAGACCAGGCCGTGGACTCACAGGAATGACAGACATGGCGCTTGAAACGGCGAGCAGATGCAAGGAAAAGCGCGCGGGTCGGGATTGTCTTCCCCGGTCGAGCGGTTCGGCCTGGCAGCTCGCGGCCGCTTCGGCGTCATTTGGATGTTCCGATCGGATCGATGCAAGTCCACGACCTCGCCAAACAAGGAATTGAAATGCCCCAGTCACGCAAGATCATCATCGACACGGATCCCGGCCAGGATGATGCCGTCGCCATATTGCTGGCGCTCGGCAGCTCCGAACTGGAGATCGTCGGCATATCAGCCGTTGCCGGCAACGTGCCGCTGAAGCTTACCGAAAAGAATGCCCGCAAGATCTGCGAGCTGGCCGGCCGCCCGGACATCAAGGTCTATGCCGGTGCCATCCGGCCCCTGACGCGCGAACTGGTCACCGCCGAGGAAGTGCATGGCAAGACCGGCCTCAACGGTCCGCAATTGCCCGAACCGACGATGAAGCTGCAGGACCAGTACGCGGTCGATTTCATCGTCGAGACGCTGATGAGCGAAGAAAGCGGCACGATCACGCTTTGCGCGCTCGGCCCGCTCACCAACATTGCGCTGGCGCTGATCCGCGAGCCGCGCATCGCACCGCGCATCAAGGAAATCGTGCTGATGGGCGGCGGCTTCTTCGAAGGCGGCAATGTCACACCGACCGCCGAATTCAACATCTATGTCGACCCGCAGGCCGCAGATGTCGTGCTCAAATCCGGCATTCCGATCGTCATGATGCCTCTCGACGTCACCCACAAGGCGCTGACCACCGCCAAGCGCACGCAGGCCTTCCGCGCGCTGGGCACCAGGGTCGGCACCGCCACCGCGGAGATGTTGGAGTTCTTCGAGCGCTTCGATGAAGAGAAATACGGCACCGACGGTGGCCCGCTGCACGATCCTTGCGTCATCGCCTATCTGTTGAAGCCGGACCTGTTCAAGGGCCGCAACTGCAACGTCAGCGTGGAAACCGCCTCGGAACTGACCATGGGCATGACCGTGATCGACTGGTGGGGCGTCACCAAACGGCCGAAGAACGCCATGGTGATGCGCGACATCGACCATGATGCGTTTTTCGCCTTGCTGGTGGAGAGGCTGGGGCGGCTTAACTGACCGTCAGAACAGAACTGAACTTGTGAGCACGCGTCTTCACTCATTGAGAAACCGATAGGTGTCTCCGCCGCGCTTATGATGTTGCCGCTCGATGGGGATGACCGAACCGACAAGGTGCGGCATCCCCACTTCATCATCGATGGATGTCACCGCGCTGTTGCCATCAAGGCGGACATCGTATGTGTAATACAGCCCGCGCCCGGCAGCCATCTTCGGATTGATGGGCATTAACCTCACATACTCGATAGTGCCCATCACACTCTGAGTTGCCACAACCGGATTGTCCTGGTTCATCGCAATCGGGATCAGCGCCGCCAGGGGCAGTGCGCAGAAGAATACGACACCAATGACTGCGTCTCGGTATTCTGCCTGAAACAGAAGCAGGCGGTTTCTGAGAGAAGATACTGTTGCCATGATTCAATTCACGAATCGGTAGAAGACGAAGCCATTGTCGCGCGTGACGCGTTCGATGTTTGTGCGCGAGCCGATCAGATGCGGGTGATCGTCATCGATAAGGACAGACGAACCGTTCTCGATAGAAACCAGATATATGCCGCGGCCATGGTCCAACCGGACACTTTCGACGTTTGCCTCGACTGTGTCGACCGATCGGATCGGGCTGGCGTCGTTGATCCATTTGTTTGCCGCCAACATGATCATAACCGCAAACGCACCAATAAAGAGGATCACGCCAGGCGCGTTCCTCTTCAAACCATCCCAAGTCCAAAAGACAGACATGAATCCCTCAAGCCAGATTCATGTGGTGGTGGGACAGCACACTTTCAATCTGTTGCCATTCCAGGGTGCTGCAACTCCTTGCGGCGCCGGCTCGGCCGCCTTTACTTCGACCGCGAAAACGCCAGCCACAGGCCGCCGCCGACCATGAAGCTGCCGCTGATCCTCGACAGGAGTTTGATGCGGCCGGCCGACAGCAGGCGCCCGGCGCGGCCGGCGGCCAGCGCGTAAGTCGAATCCGAGAAGGCGGCGAAGATCATGGCGGTCAGACCCATGACGGCGATCTGCAGCGAGTAGTTGCCTTGCGGCGAAATGAACTGCGGAAAGAAGGCGCCGAAGAAAATCAGCGTCTTGGGGTTGCTCAGCGCCACCAGCAGGCCCTGCAGGAAGAAGCCGCCGCGCGGCTTTCTCGCTGTTCCATCGGCATTCAACGTGCCCTTGGAGCGGAACATCTGCACACCCATCCAGATCAGATAGGCCGCGCCGATCAGTCGTACCCACTCGAACCAGTGGCCCATGCCTGCGATCAGCGTGTTGAGGCCGATGCCGACGATGGCGATCATCACGGCAAGCCCGGCCTGCGTGCCGGCGACGTTGGCGAGGCCGGCGCGCGAGCCATGGCGGATGCTGTTGGCAATGATCAGCGTGACCGTCGGACCGGGCACCAGGATAATGACGATGCAAGCGAGGACATAGGCGGCGTAGAGTTCGAGCGACATGCTTTTTCCCCAGGAATACCGCCGAGGCGGCGCGGCTGAGGATAATCAATGCATGGCGGCGATAGCGATGCAAGCCGGTGCGCGAAGCGCCGCGGCCGCCAACGCGTGCGATTCAGGCGCCGGCCGGCCAGGGCAGTGTTGCCTCATAGGCGGCCGCCGCCTTGAGCACGGCAAGGTCGCCGCGTGGCCGGCCGATCAGCTGCATGCCCATCGGCCGCCCTCTATCGTCGAAGCCGACCGGCACATTGGCCGCCGGGCAGCCGCCCAAGGTCGCGAAGGCGGAAACCTGCATCCAGCGGTGATAGCTGTCCATTGTGCGTCCGGCGACCTCACGCGGCCAATGCGTATCGATGTCGAAGGGGAAGACCTGCGCTGTCGGCAGCGCAATCAGATCATAGCGGTCGAAGATCGACAGCAGCGTGCGATGCCAGGACGTGCGGATGACCGAAGCGGCGCGGATCTGCGGCGCCGTCAGCCGCGTTGCGTTCTCCACTTCCCAGATGGCTTCCGGCTTGAGCAGGCGGCGCTTCGCGGGATCGTCATAGTGGGTTTTGAGCGCGCAGCCGCTGCTGGCCTGGCGCAGCGTCACGAAGGCCTGCCACAGCGCTTCGAAATCGAAATCCGGCAGCAGGGGCTCGGTCGCGAAGGACGCTTCCGCAAAGCGGCCAAGTGCCGCCTCGCACAGGCCGAGAACGCCTGTTTCAACCGGCAGATGACCGCCGAGATCACCGAGCCAGGCGATGCGGCCACCAGTTGCGGGTATTCCAAGCCCTTCGAGGAACGAGCCGGGTTTCTCGTAGGACAATGGCGCGTGCGGGTGGTAACCGGCCTGCACATCGAGCAGCAGTGCCATGTCACGGACGTTGCGGCCCATCGGCCCGTCGACGCCCATCTGCGCATGGAAGACTTCGAAATCGGGTCCGCCGGGAACAAGTCCTTGCGACGGGCGGAAGCCAAAAACATTGTTCCAGGCGGCCGGGTTGCGCAGCGAGCCGCCAAAGTCGCTGCCATCGGCGACGGGCACCATGTCGAGCGCCAGGGCAACGGCCGCGCCGCCGCTCGAGCCTCCGGCGGTCAGGGCCGGATCGAAGGCGTTCAGCGTCGGCCCGAACACGGCGTTGTAGGTGTTGGAACCAAGCCCGAATTCGGGGACGTTGGTCTTGCCGATGATAATGGCGCCGGCATTGCGGATGCGCTCGACGAAGAAATCGTCCTCCTGCGGCACGAAATCGGCGAAGATCGGCGAGCCGAAAGAGGTCCTGAGGCCCGTGGTCGAGGCGAGGTCCTTGATGGCCATCGGCAGGCCGAAGAGCGGGTTGGTTTTGGCTCGCGTTGGGCTGGCATCGGCCGCATCGGCTTCGCGCAGGATATCGGCGCGATCGCGCAAGGAGACGATGGCGTTGACCAGCGGATTGACCGCCTCGATGCGGTCGAGGCATGCCGCCACCACCTCGCGCACGCAAAGCTCCCTCTCCCGGATCGCGCCGGCGAGTTCGACTGCGGACAGGCGGCAGATGTCGCCTGCCGGTGGCACGGCATGTTTTGTTTGAGGACGCAGCATTTTAATGGGTTTCCTGCAGCGCCTGATCGACGTCTTTGGCGAGCGGGATCGCCGGTTGGGCGCCAGGTTTCAGGCAGGCCAGCGAGCCGGCCGCGCCGGCGCGCGCCAGCGCCTGTTCGAGCGTGAGGCCCGACGACAGGCTGGCGGCGAAATAGCCGCAGAACGTATCGCCGGCGCCGACCGTGTCGACGGGGACGATCTTGCGCGCAGCAACGGCCAGGAACTCGGTCGGTGTCGCCGCCATCACGCCATCGCCGCCGAGCGTGACGACGACGGTGCGGCCGGTCTTTCCGGCAAAGTCGCGCATGCGCACCGCCCGATCGCGGCCTTGCAGCGACAGCGCTTCGCCATACAGGTCGAACTCGGTTTCGTTGGCGACGACATAGTCGGCCTTGCCGAGAAAGCCGGCTGCTTGCGCCTGGAAAGGTGCTGTGTTGAGCACCGTGATGGCGCCGGCCGCCCTTGCCTGGTCGAGGGCGGCATCGACGGTGGCCAGCGGAATCTCATTTTGCAGCAGCACGACGTCGCCTTTTTTCAGAAAGGCCTTGGAGAGATCGCCGGGCACCACGGAAGCGTTGGCGCCCGGCACCACGGCGATGATGTTCTCGCCGTCGTCGGCGACCATGATCAGTGCCGTGCCGGTCGAGGCGTGAGTCTCGGCAACGCCGGACAGGTCGACCTTGCCGTCGCGCAGCAATGCCAGTGCCTCGGCGGCGAAGCTGTCCCTGCCGACGGCGCCGACCATGCGCACCGAGGCGCCGGCGCGTGCGGCGGCCAGGGCCTGGTTGGCGCCCTTGCCCCCGGGCGCGGTGGTGAAGGCCGAGCCGCCCACCGTCTCGCCGGGGCTCGGCAAGCGGTCGACCTTGGCGATAAGGTCGAGGTTGATCGAGCCGATGACGATAATCAAGCAGGGCCTCCTGGCAACGCAAATTCAAAATGCCGGAGCGTCTTCGTGCGTCCGGGCGAACGCAGATCGTTCCGATTGCGTGGAAGCTAACCTGTAAGGCCGCAGCTTGCCAGACCACGCGCATGGTCCAGCCCGATTTGAGTTGTCGCGGCCTTATTCGCAGCGCACGGTGACCGTGCCCTGATAGTTGCCGGCGGGAAAGATACCGCTCGACTTGGTGGCGGTGAGGTCGACCTGCATCGCGTGGGTGCCGTTGGCAACCCTCTGCGGCACACTTCCGTTGACATCGGCCCCCGAGCCATCGAGGCGGAAGACCGAAGCGAACGTCACGTTGGTGCCACCGCCGCTCGGCGCGGACGAGAATGCGGCAGGCGCCGGCGCCGAAACCGAATAGCAGTCAAGCAGGTTGAGTATTGAGCATAACAGGGAGCTTGCCACCACGGTGGCGCTGGCGCTCGATCCGCCTGCCTGTTTGGAGCCCAGTATGCTGATGGCGGGACTGGCCTTCATCGTTCCGGACGCCCCGACCATGATGGTGCAGGTGCCGATGATCGCCGCCTGCATCGGAAGGCAGGAACCGGCAAGTGCCGCCATCGCAAACAGCGCGCGGCTACTGCTTCTTCTTTTTCTTGCCATCGCCATTTCCGGTTCTGATGCTCCAGCCTTCGTTGGCCCACCCCGGTGATGCGGTCGCGGGAG
>NZ_RZRR01001051.1:0-1702 GCF_003998555.1 Mesorhizobium sp. M7A.F.Ca.CA.002.09.1.1
CCCTCATCCTTGATATGGATGGCGCCCAGTCCGAATTCGCTGGCGAGCGCCGGCAGTGCATGCAGCGGCGTCATCCGGTGATTGTCGCGGTGGCTGAGAAAACGCTCGACCGTGTCGGCTCCGGCCACGCCAAGGGTTTCGGCATCGATCGGATCGAGCGGCCGGCGGTGCGATGCGTTGCGGTTGAGCAGGAACATTGGCCGGTCCCGTTGGTCAGCGAGAACATATTGCAGGAGCAACGCAAAGAGCGCTGTAATATGGTCTCTTAAATGCAAGTTTGTTTCGTCCAGGATATTCCATTGCCTGCATTGCCGTCCTCGCTCGATAGTTTCGATCTCGCCATCCTTGCCATCCTGCAGCGCGACAACACGACGCCGCAGCGGTTGATCGGCGAGGCGGTGAACCTGTCGGCGCCGGCGGTGCAGCGCCGCATCAAGCGCATGGAGCAGACCGGCGTCATTGCCGGCAATGTCGCTGTCGTCGAGCCGGCAGCGGTCGGTCAACCCATCACCATCTTCGTCGAGGTGGAACTCGAGAGCGAACGCGCCGAACTGATCGACGCGGCCAAGCGGCAGTTCTCGGCGACCCCCGAGGTCCAGCAATGCTATTACGTCACCGGCGAGGCCGACTTCATCCTGGTCATCACAGTGGCCGACATGGGCGCCTATGAGGCGCTGACGCGAAAACTGTTCTTCGACAGCAACAATGTCCGCAAATTCCGCACGTTCGTTGCCATGGACCGGGTCAAGGTAGGGTTGACGGTGCCTTTGCCTGTCTAAATATTTGTCGCGCGGCAGGCCTTTACTTTCCCACCATGTTTTTGACATTCTCGGGCTGTGAATTCTGCCGCGGAGGCCGGCTTGGACGACACCACCCCAGTTGCGATCATCGGTGCCGGGCCGGCGGGCCTGGCCATTGCCGCGTGCCTGCGGCAGAGCGGGCAGGATTTCGTCCTGCTGGAAAAGGAGCAGCAGGCCGCACCCGCCTGGCGACGCCACTATGAGCGCGTCCATTTGCACACGGCCAAGCGCTTTTCCTCGCTGCCCTTCGCGCCCTTTCCCAGGGACTATCCGCGTTATGTGCCGCGCGATCTCTTCATCGACTATCTAGATGCCTATGCGCAACGTTTCGATCTGCGGCCGCGATTTGGAGAAACAGTGCGGGCGATCACCCGGCGGGGCAGAAGCTGGCTCGTGGATACGACGACCGGTCCCTTGCATGCTTCAAACGTTGTGATTGCATCTGGCAACAACGCAGAGCCGCTGATGCCCAGATTTGCCGGCGCCGATGCCTTCAAGGGCCAAAAGCTGCATAGCGCCGACTATCGCAACGCAGTGCCTTTCGCCGGCCGGCCGGTGCTGATCGTCGGCATGGGCAATACCGGCGCCGAGATCGCGCTCGATCTGGTGGAAGGCGGTGCGCGGCCGACGATTTCGGTGCGCGGCGGCGTTCATATCGTACCGCGCGAACTGCTTGGCGTGCCCATCCAGATGATCGGCATGGCGGCGCGCCTGATGCCGCAGCGCATCAACGATGCCTTGTTTCCCATCATCCTCGATCTGGCGTTGGGCAGGCTGGGGAAATACGGGCTCAGGCGGCCGCAGCAAGGAATGCTGCAGCAGATCGCGCTCTCGTCGCGCATTCCGACGATCGATATCGGCACGGTGCGCAAGATCCGCGAAGGTGCGATCAAGATCGTACC
>NZ_RZRR01001052.1:0-1702 GCF_003998555.1 Mesorhizobium sp. M7A.F.Ca.CA.002.09.1.1
CTATTCCCCTACTCCCCTACTCCCCTATTCCCCTACGGCCAGGTCTCTGCCAGCCGATGTCGAGCAGGCCCAGCCGGCCAAGCTCCTTGTCCATTGCGCGAGCGACATCACGGCGCGCGCCGCCGATATCGCGCAGTTGGCGGTCGGAGAGATCCTCGACGTTCTGGTAGGCAGTATCGCGGCGGGGGAGGCGTATCGCGACCCGGGCGTGACGCAACCAGTCGAGGGTTTCGGCCAGCCAGTTCGGACGATGTGCGGACGAATTCAAAACGATGATGGACATGGTGTGCTCCGTTCTCCCCGAATATCAAATCCGGCTTGATGATGTTTCGATGGACAGATCATGCCAGATTGAAATCTCTGTAGGAAACGAGTAGTTTTCTCTCGATCATCAAGTTTTCTTTGAGGATAGGATGGCTCGTCTTCTGCCTGGGACTCGTGCCTTGAGGACGCTGGAGGCGGCGGCCCGGCACCTCAATTTCACCCGTGCCGCCGACGAGCTTGGGCTGACACCGGCCGCCGTCAGCCATCAGATCAAGGAAATCGAGGATCAGCTCGGGCTGGTGCTGTTCACGCGCACCAGCCGCACCATCCGGCTCACCGAGGCGGGAACGGTGCTGTTCGACGCCTCGGCGGACGCGCTCGACCTGCTTGGCCGGGCTGTTTCGCGGGCGCAAAAGCTGACGCGCGGCACCGCTCTTTTGAAGGTAACGCTCGACGCGCAGTTCGCGTCAAAATGGCTGATGCGACGCGTCGACGATTTTCGCAAGCGTCACCCCGATATCGAGTTGCGATTCGACATTGCCTATGAAGTGCGGGATTTCGAACTTGACGACATCGATGTCGGCATCCGTTTTGGCGCTGGCAAATATCCGGGCCTTCGCACCCACCGGCTGTTCGACAACATCCTCATTCCGGTATGCAGCCCGAGCCTTTTGACGTCCGGTCCGCCGCTGCGCGAGCCGCGCGATCTTTTCAACCATACGCTTGCGCATATCGAATGGTCGCGGCAAGGCGTGACGTGGCCGAACTGGCGGATGTGGATGGCGGCGGCCGGCATCAATGATTTCGACGACAGCCGGACAGTCGTGTTCGGAAATTCCACGGATGCCGTCCAGGCAGCGCTCGACGGCAATGCCGTTGCGCTCGCCGATTTCGCCATGGTGGCGAACGACCTTTCCCAGGGCAGGCTGGTGCAGCCTTTCGAACTCGGCCTGCGCGTGGCGCCCGAGTTCGCCTATTTCCTGGTCTATCCCGAGAATACCGCCGACGATCCGCGCATCGTCGCCTTTCGCGAATGGATGCTAGAGGAAGTCGCCAAGACGCGGACCACGGATAAAGGGCAGTAGGGCAGTAGGGCAGTAGGGCAGTAGGGCAGTAGGGCAGTAGGGCAGTAGGGCAGTAGGGATAGGCGTCGGTGCCGTCTGCTCCCCTATTCCCCTACTGCCTTACTGCCCTACTCCCTTCTTGACTCAGCTTGCCACCGCGCCGAACCAGCCGATGACGGCGCCGATGATCAGTAGCACGCCGAGCCAGTGGCCGCCGTCGATGAGGGTCAGGTCCCAGCCGAAATTCTCGTAGCGATGGTTGACCGAGAGCGTCGTGGCGACGAAACCCAGCCAGAGCACGAAGCCGAAGACAAGTCCGGCGAGCCATGTCGGCTCGCCGCCGGTCATCGCGCCGACGACCAGCGCCATTATCG
>NZ_RZRR01001053.1:0-1700 GCF_003998555.1 Mesorhizobium sp. M7A.F.Ca.CA.002.09.1.1
AGACAGTCATCGCCCAGTGCGACGAGGAATTCCTCGAGACCAACGGCATCATCAAGGGCGCGATGAACCTCATCGACACACAACGCGCCGAACTGCTCTACAGCCGCATGGGCCCGGCGATCGAGGCGTCCGGCGGCAGCGCCGGCAACACGGCGGCCGGCGTCGCCAGCTTCGGCGGCCGCGCCGCCTTCTTCGGCAAGGTCTCCAACGATGCGCTGGGCGAAATCTACGCCCACGACATCCATGCACAGGGCGTCGCCTTCGACACCACGCCGCTCAAGGGCGAGCCGCCGACGGCGCGGTCGATGATCTTCGTCACCCCTGACGGCGAGCGTTCGATGAACACCTATCTCGGCGCCTGCGTCGAGCTTGGGCCGGAGGATGTCGAGGCCGATAAGGCTTCTGGCGCCAAGGTCACCTATTTCGAAGGCTATCTGTGGGACCCGCCGCGCGCCAAGGAAGCGATCCGCCAGACGGCGAAGCTGGCGCACGCAGCAGGCCGCGAAGTGTCGATGACGCTGTCGGATTCGTTCTGCGTCGACCGCTACCGCGACGAATTCCTCGAGCTGATGCGTTCGGGCACGGTCGACATCGTCTTTGCCAACAGCCACGAGATCAAATCGCTCTACCAGACATCCTCGTTCGACGAGGCGCTGGCGCAGATCCGCAAGGATTGCCGGATCGCCGCCGTGACCCGCTCGGAAAAAGGCTCCGTGATCGTGCGCGGCGACGAGACGGTGGTGATCAAGGCGACCGCCATCAAGGAACTGGTCGACACGACGGGCGCCGGCGATCTCTATGCCGCCGGCTTCCTGCATGGCTACACGCAAGGCCGCGACCTGCAAACCTGCGGCGACCTTGGCTCACTGGCGGCCGGATTGGTGATCCAGCAGATCGGCCCCAGGCCCCGGCAGAATCTGCGCCGCGAGGCTGAGCAGGCGGGATTGCTTTAACAACCGTCAAGCTGCCGCCCCTCACCGTCGCGCAGTTGTCATACATCGCACCTACACGCAATCTGGGCGTCCCGCGACTGACATTTCGGTGCGCCCTCAGTCAGTTGGGGTGTCAAGAAATGCTGGACAGCATGCTGTCGGGCGGCAGGATTCGTTGCCGCCGCGATTTCCGTTTTCCGCACTAGAAGTTCAACAATCGGCCGCAGCTGAGGGGGAGCGCGCGGCCAGAAGACAGATGCATGAACAGATTTCAAATCCAGGGCCTCAAGCAGGACGACTTCGCGGAGATGGTCGCGGAAGACGTCGAACGTGCACTTGCCCACTATGACGAGGCCATCAACAAGCCCACCATGGTCTCGGTCGGCAAGATCGCCGGCAGCATAGCGTCCGCCGTCACCTTGCTGTCACCGAAGCACCGGCGCGCCATCGACGCCATCCATGCCGACCTGCCCGGCCTGGCGTCGAAATTCGTGCGCGCGCTGGCGGCGGAAGCCGCGCGCCGCAGCGAAGCCGGTATTGCCGGCGTGACAAATCCGCCGACGACCCCGTTGGCCGATGTCGAGCCTCCTTCGCTGCCAAAGTCCGACGATCTCGAATCGATGCTGATCGAGGACTGGGCCGGCCGCGTCGCCGGTTCGACCTATCTGGAAGAGCATCTGCGCATCGCCCGCTCGACCCTGCACCGCTGGCAGCGGCGGGGTGAGGTCATCGCCTTGCGCAAGGGCGGCCGCAAACATGTCTTCCCGC
>NZ_RZRR01001054.1:0-1699 GCF_003998555.1 Mesorhizobium sp. M7A.F.Ca.CA.002.09.1.1
ATCAATGACAGCCTGTCGTTCCTCGACTTCAAGAAGCACAAGCCCGACGCCAATGTGAAGATCGCCGCGCAAGAGGAAAACGCCGACTATTCCGGCGTCATCGTGCGCAAGGGCGATCCGGAGCTGGTCGCGGCGATCAACAAGGCGCTGGCCGACATCAAGGCCGACGGCACCTATAAGAAAATCTCCGACACCTATTTCGGCCAGGACGTTTCGAAGTAATCTATGAGGCGGGCCGCTCCGCGGCCCACAGGACATATCGAGCGGCGAGTCGTCTTTGACGGTCCGCCGCTTTTGTCGTGATATGTCGCGCCTCGACGAAAGCCTCGACTTATTTGGAGGGTCTTACGTGCCGCACTGGCTGCAACTGATGCTGGAGTCGCTGCCTTCGCTGTTGTGGGCGGCGCTGATCTTCACCGTGCCGCTGACGCTGTTGTCCTTCGTCCTTGGGCTGACCGTTGGGTTGGGTGCGGCGCTTGCCCGGCTGTTTGGTCCGAAACCGCTGGTCGCGCTGGTGCGCTTCTATGTCTGGATCTTCCGCGGCACGCCGCTGCTGGTGCAGCTGTTCCTTATCTTCTACGGCCTGCCGTCGGTCGGTATCCTGCTCGACGCCTTCACGGCGGCGTTGATCGGCTTCACGCTCAACATCGGCGCCTACACGTCGGAAATCATCCGCGCGGCCATAGGGTCGGTGCCGAAGGGCCAGTGGGAAGCGGCCTATTCGATCGGCATGACCTGGAGCCAGGCGATGCGGCGCACCATCCTGCCGCAAGCCGGCCGGGTCGCGGTGCCGCCGCTTTCCAACACCTTTATCTCATTGGTCAAGGATACGTCGCTGGCCGCCGCCATCACCGTGCCGGAGATGTTCCAGGCGGCGCAGCGCATCGTCGCCACCACCTATGAGCCGCTGATCCTCTATGTCGAGGCGGCGATCCTCTATCTGGCGCTGAGTTCGGTGCTGTCGGCCTTGCAGACGCGGCTGGAGACCCGGCTCAACCGCTATGGCGGCTTCCTGGAGGCACGCTCATGATCGGCCTCAGCAACATCGAAAAGCGCTTTGGCGACAATCTCGTGTTGAAGGGCGTGACGGTCACCATTGCCGAAGGCAGCGTCACGGCGCTGGTCGGCCCGTCGGGCGGGGGAAAGAGCACCCTGCTGCGCTGTATCAACCTCCTGGAGATCCCGACCTCGGGCACGGTGCGCATCGGCGACGAGACGCTCGAATTCCATCCTGGTGGCAGGGTTCCGGCCAGGGATATCCAGCGCCTGCGGCTGCAGACCGGCATGGTGTTCCAGAACTTCCAGCTGTTTCCGCATCGCACCGCGATCGAGAACGTCATGGAAGGGCTGGTGACGGTGCTGAAATGGGCGCCTGAGAGGGCACGCGAGCGGGCGCTGGCTCTGCTGGAGAAGGTGGGGATGGCGCACAAGGCCGACGCCTGGCCGGCGACGCTGTCGGGCGGCCAGCAGCAGCGCGTGGCGATCGCCCGCGCCTTGGCGCCGTCGCCGAAAGTGCTGCTCTGCGACGAGCCGACCTCGGCACTCGACCCGGAACTGGCGCAAGAGGTGGTCGACGTGCTTGGCAAGCTCGCCAGTGAAGGCACGACCATGGTGATGGCGACGCATGATCTGCGCCTCGCCTCCAAGATCGCCAAGGAAGTGGTGTTCCTCGATGCCGGCGTCGTCGTCGAGAAGGGAC
>NZ_RZRR01001055.1:0-1699 GCF_003998555.1 Mesorhizobium sp. M7A.F.Ca.CA.002.09.1.1
CTTTGGCGCGGGCGGTAATGGTGTGCATCGCCGACTTGCCGGTCTCGCAGACATCGGGTTTGCGTTCGCAAATGCCGGCGATATCGCCAACCGCTTCGCGTGCCGCAAACAAGGCTTGGATCGGTCCGACGCTTTCATGCCCCGCTTCATCGGGGCCGACACTCAATGGCAGCGCCAGCAGCACCAGCGAAAACCAGAAAGCCATTCTTATGAGGAAGACCATGCCCTTGCCCTCTCGTCGTGACCGGATCATGCATCCATATGGCATGACCTCTTTTGTAGGCAGGATTTTGGCACACAGGCGCAAAGGACGGCTTGCGGGCAAAGAGAGAATTTTCCTCAAATTTTAGGCAAATTCGAAACGAACCGTTCTGCAATCGACTTGTCTCAAATCCGAGCAATTTTCCTTAACAACAAATAACCATATATCCCCATGATTTCCCTGTGTTTTTCTTGAAATAGGGAAGTCCAGGTGCCGAGTGCGCCCGGCCGATGGGTGCAGTCGGCGGATAACTCTCCGTTTACTATGGCTGCATTTGTCCGTGCTTTCGGCCGCCGGCATCCCGATATTTGCCGCAGGCCGGGCCCTGGTCGGCCCTGCCTTATCCATTCCTTAAACGCTGGATGCGAGTTTCAAAGCCAACCAGAACCATCTGCAAAGCAGAGCTGTCCACGACAAGTGCGAGTGCGTTGAGTTGAGTTCAATCAAGGCCAGATACGTTGAATTGCCTGGCGCGATTTCGGCCGGTTGCGAACGTATGGTCCATCCGTCCATCCTTGGGCGGAGCGACCGCGAGCGCCAGCGCCGCTTTATCGGCGTCATGCTCGCCGCTCCTTTCTTTGTCGCCGGTGCCGCGGTCACGCTGGTTACTTCAGGCATGGGCGTCGCCGTCACCATGGCCGCCATTTTCGCCGCCTTTGGCCTGTGCTGGTTCGTCGCCTTGCTGGTGGCGGCGACCGGCAAGATGGCGATAGCGAGTTGGGTCGCCCTGGTGCTGGCCGGCATTTCTCTCGGCAGTCTCATTGCCGCCGCGGGCGGGCTGAGTTCGCCTGTCGCCATGCTTGTCGTGGCGCTGCCTTTTGAAGCCTGGTGGATCGGCGCTTCGCGGCGGGCGGCGCTGTGGGGAGCCGTGTCGGCCGCTGTCGCCATCTTGGCTCAGCCTTTGGCTGGAACCGTATTCCCGTTCGCAGGAGCGCAGATCGCGGCGTGGCACTGGTTGGTGCCGTTGGCCTGGACGCTCACACTGATCCCGCGCGCATCGGCATTTCAAAACACGGCCGATGCGGCTGATGTGCTCGACACTGCCGACCGGCTCGAAGACATCATCGATGCGGTGGTCTTGCGCGTCGCCCGTCATGGCGAGGTCCTGGACGCGTCGCCAAAAGCGCGCACGCTTTTGAAACTGCCGCCCGAACTGCTGTCCGGAAACGGCCTCTTCGATCGCGTCCATCTGTCGGATCGCGTTTCCTATCTCAGCGCAATGGCCGACATGCGCGACGGCGCACTGTCGCGCCGGCTCGAATTGCGCATCCGGCTGCCTCAGAATGGCAATGGCCTGACGGCCGACAATTACCGGCCGTTCTCGCTTGATCTCGTGCGTGGTGAGGAACAGGGTGATGTCTTTACGTTCGTCCTGAGGCAGAATGACGAGATCGCCCGGTTGCGCGAGGATCTGGCGGCAGCCAATGAGGCGGCCGC
>NZ_RZRR01001056.1:0-1697 GCF_003998555.1 Mesorhizobium sp. M7A.F.Ca.CA.002.09.1.1
AAGTGCATCCGCAATCCTCGCTCTCGTCCGAACGCATCGCAGCGCTTGTCGGCGGGCTGATGGACGACCCCGATCGGCTGACGGCAATGGCGGCGGGTGCGAAATCGGCCGGCAGGCCGGACGCGGCACGGTTGCTCGCCGATCTTACAGAGGCTATTGCGTCCAAAAAAACCGTTTCGGATTTCAGGAAGGGGACGCAAGCATGAAGATGCCGCAGACCATCGGCCTTGTGCATTTCATCGGCATTGGCGGCATCGGCATGAGCGGCATTGCCGAAGTGCTGCACAATCTCGGCTACAAGGTGCAAGGGTCCGACCAGGCCGAAAGCGCCAATGTGCAGCGGCTGCGCGACAAGGGCATCGAATGCTTCGTCGGCCATAGGGCCGAGAATCTCGGCGATGCCGAGGTGGTGGTCGTCTCGACGGCGATCAAGAAATCCAACCCTGAGCTGAAGGCCGCGCGCGAAAAGCTGCTGCCGATCGTGCGCCGGGCCGAGATGCTGGCCGAACTGATGCGCTTTCGCCAGGCGGTGGCGATCGGCGGCACGCATGGCAAGACGACGACGACCTCGATGGTGGCGACCTTGCTCGATGCGGGCGGGCTCGATCCGACCGTGATCAATGGCGGCATCATCAATGCCTACGGCACCAACGCCCGCATGGGCGACGGCGAATGGATGGTGGTCGAGGCCGACGAGAGCGACGGCACCTTCCTGAAACTGCCGGCCGAGATCGCGGTCGTCACCAACATCGACCCCGAGCATCTTGACCACTATGGCAGCTTCGACAAGGTGCGCGAGGCGTTCCGCCAGTTTGTCGAGAACGTTCCGTTCTACGGTTTTGGCGTGATGTGCACCGATCACCCCGAAGTGCAGGCGCTGGTCAGCCGCATCGAGGACCGCCGGGTCATCACCTATGGCGAGAATGCGCAGGCCGACGTGCGCTTTACCAATCACCGCATGTCAGGTGCCATTTCGGAATTCGACGTGGTGATCCGCGACCGCAAGACCGGCGGCCAGACTGTCATAGCAGGCCTGCGCCTGCCGATGCCCGGCCGTCACAACGTCTCCAACGCGACGGCAGCAATCGCGGTCGCGCACGAACTCGGCCTGTCGGCCGAGGCGATCAAGAAGGGCCTGTCGTCCTTCGCCGGCGTCAAGCGCCGCTTCACCCATACCGGTTCGTGGGACGGCGTCGAAATATTCGACGATTACGGCCACCATCCGGTCGAGATCTCGGCGGTGCTGAAGGCGGCGCGCAGCGCCACCCAGGGTCGTGTCATCGCCATTGCCCAGCCGCATCGCTTCACCCGGCTGCATGATCTGTTCAACGAGTTTTCCACCTGCTTCAACGACGCCGACACAGTAATGGTGGCGCCGGTCTACGCCGCCGGCGAAGAGCCGATCGACGGCGTCAGCTCGGACGCGCTGGTGTCGCGCATCCGCGCCGGCGGTCATCGCGACGCGCGCTACATCGAGGGCCCGGCGGCGATTGCGCCCATCGTCCGTGATCTGGCCAAGCCGGGCGATTTCGTCGTCTTCCTTGGAGCCGGCAACATCACCCAATGGGCCTATGCGTTGCCCAAGGAGCTTGGCGGGACCGTCTCATGAGGCACGGCCAGGCCCTGATCGACAGACTTGGCGACCGGCTTGCCGGCCTGCGTGGCCGCCTGACGCCGAACGCCGAGATGGACAAGAT
>NZ_RZRR01001057.1:0-1697 GCF_003998555.1 Mesorhizobium sp. M7A.F.Ca.CA.002.09.1.1
GCCGAGGACAGCACCTTGTGGGTGACGGTGTCGCGCTCCATGACGAAGAACTCGCCGCAGTTCATGTGAACCCAGATTTCGCGCGCCGTGCCTTTCGGATTGGTGCGCAGATAGAGGTAATCAGCCCAGCGATCGATCGGCACATCGGCGCCATCCGGCCGCGCATTTCCGGCATCGCCGCCATAGTGGAATTCGGTTTCGTCGCGCGGGCCGCAGAATGGGCAAGGGAAAAGCTGCATAAAATCCTCAATCTTCGTCTTTATGCATGTCGTTCTCCCCAAACCGCTGCGTACTTTTGGGCGACATGCATCAGTGCGCGATGCCGGAGCCGGCCGCTTCGTCGATCAGCCGCCCGCTGGCGAAGCGATCAAGGTCGAACGGACGGCTGATGTGGTTGTGTTCGCCAGTCGCCAGCAGGTTCGCCAGCAGCGTGCCGCCTGCGGGAATGGCCTTGAAGCCGCCCGTGCCCCAGCCGCAATTGAGGAACAGGCCGGGCAGCGGCGAGGGGCCGATGATCGGCGAGGAGTCCGGCACGACATCGACGATCCCAGCCCATTGCCGCATCAGCTTGAGCTGGCCGAAGATCGGGAACATCTCCAAAAGGCCGGCGATCACCCCCTCCAGCGTCGGCAGATTGCCGCGCTGCGCGTAGGAGGGGATGCGGTCGAGCCCGCCGCCGATGACGATCTCGCCCTTGTCCGACTGGCTGACATAGACGCCGCAGCCGGGCGACAGCACCACCGTGTCGAGGATCGGCTTGACCGGTTCGGACACGCAGGCCTGCAGCGCATAGGAATTGATCGGCAGGCGGAAGCCGGCCTTGGCCGCCAGCACCGAAGAATGCCCGGCCACCGCCATGCCGATACGCTCGGCACGGATCGCGCCACGCGAGGTCTGGACGCCACGGCAGCGGCCGCCCTCGATGATGAAATCGGTGATCTCGCAGTTCTGGATGATGTCGACGCCGAGTCGGCTTGCGGCCCGCGCATAGCCCCAGGCGACCGCATCATGGCGTGCCGTTCCGGCCCTGCCTTGCCAGATACCGCCGAACACCGGGAAGCGTGCGTCCGGTGAAAAATTGTAGATCGGCGCCACCCGGCGCACATCGTCAGGCGAAAACAGCTCTGCATTGATGCCGTTGATCTGCATGGCGTTGACGGTGCGGGCGCCGATCTCCATCTCGCCGGTCGAGTGGCAGAGATTGACCATGCCGCGTTGCGACAGCATGACGTTGTAGTTGAGCTCTTTCGACAATCCCTCATAGAGCCGGTGCGCCAGCCCGTATAGCTCGACGCTCTCCGGATAATAGTAGTTGGAGCGCACCACGGTGGTGTTGCGGCCGGTGTTGCCGCCGCCGATCCAGCCTTTTTCCAGCACCGCTACCCTGGTGATGTTGTGGTTCTTGGCCAGGTAATAGGCCGTTGCCAGCCCATGGCCGCCGCCACCGATGACGATCGCATCATAGGACAGTTTCGGCTCGGGCGAGCGCCACGCCGGTTGCCAGCCGGTTTGGCCGGCCAGGCCCTCCTTGAACAGCGAAAAGGCGGAATAGCGTGTGGTCATGACGTGCCGGACCGGCCTGATTTTCGGAAAGAAACGTGGATCATCGCATGGTCTTCCGCACCGACGTCACCGGTTCGATCGGTCATGCCCGCATCGCCTTGCCCAGTGGATCGTATGGCGACGAGGCGATGACG
>NZ_RZRR01001058.1:0-1695 GCF_003998555.1 Mesorhizobium sp. M7A.F.Ca.CA.002.09.1.1
CCCCGCCGATGTCGACTGGTCTGTCGCCAATGGCCGTGTCGCTGTCGCCAATGTGTCGCGCGCGATCATCCCCTCCTTGCGCGAACGCTATGCCAACCTGGCCGTCGTCGAGATCACTGCCTCGCCTGAAGTGCTGGCCGAGCGTCTGGCGATGCGCGGCCGGGAGTCCCGCGGCGAAGTGCTGGCGCGGCTGGCACGCAGCGCCAATGTCACTCTGTCCGGGCCCGGCGTCACCTCGATCGACAACAGCGGCCCGCGCGAAGCCGCCGGCGAACGCTTCGCCGAGGTGCTGCGCAAGGCGATGGCCTTTTCCGACATGTCGGGCCTGATCTAGGCTAGCTATTCCGCAGCCTGGCCCGCCACGCCCTTGCGGGTGGCGTCGACCATCAGCCGCCGTTCCCGGAACACGCCCCATTGCTGGTCGACCAGCACGCCGATGAGGATGACGCCGCCCATCACCGCGAAGTTGAGCGAGGACGGGATGCCGAGCAGGTTGACGAGATTCTGCAGCTCCTGCAGCAGCACCGTGCCGAGGATGACGCCGATCAGCGAGCCTTCGCCGCCGCGCAGCGAGAAGCCGCCGAGCACGGCGGCGGCGATGGCGTAGAGTTCGTAGAACTGGCCGTGGCTGGCCGGCGAGATCGAGCGCGTGTACATGGCGAAATAGATCGCCGACAGCGCCGTCAGCACACCGCAGATGACATAGGCGGCGATGACGACACGGCCGGTGCGGATGCCCGAATATTTCGCCGCCTCCTCGTTCTTGCCGATGGCGTAGAGATAGCGGCCGAACACCGAGCGATGCAGCACCACCCACATGACGATCGAAATAACGATCAGCGCGATGAAACTGTTCGGCACGCCATAGGAGCGTCCGGCCGTCAGGAATTCGAGCTCGGGAAAATTCTGGCCGAACGCAAAACCCGCCGTGCCGTCGGCGGTGTAGAAGCGGGCGACACCGCGGTAGATCAACAGGCCGCACAAAGTGACGACGAAAGGCTGCAGCTTGAGCCTTGTGATCAGCCAGCCATGCACCAGGCCTATGATGGCGCCGAGGAACAGGATCAGCACGAAGGCCAGCGGCCAGCCCACCTCGCGCACGGCGATGAAGTCGATGAACAGCGTTCCAAGCAGCGCGACCACCGAGCCGACCGACAATTCGATGCCGCCGGTGATGATGACGAAGGCCTGGCCGATCGACAGGATGCCGAACAGACCGATCAGGTTCGAGGTGTTGGCGAGGTTGATCGGCAGCAGGAAGCGCGGATTGATGATCGCAACGATCGCCCCGACCACCAGGATCAGGATCAGCAGGCCGAGATCTTTCTTGCTCATCGTCTTCTCCCCAATGCCTGAGCAGATCGCGCTTGCGCGAGACCCCGGCAAAACTACTTCGGCTGCTTGCCCACCGCCAGCAGCAGCACGTTTTCCTGGCTGAACCGGTCCTTGTCGAGAATGCCGGAGATTTGGCCCTCATGCATGACGGCGATGCGGTCGGACACGCCGATCACCTCTTCCATGTCCGACGAGATCATCAGCACGGCGACGCCGGCATCGGCCAATGCGCGCATCAGGCCGTAGATTTCCGCCTTGGCGCCGATGTCGATGCCGCGCGTCGGCTCGTCGAGGATCATCACATTGGGGTTCATGGCCAGCCACTTGCCGAGCACGACCTTCTGCTGATTGCCGCCCGAC